>JBEKKG010000114.1:0-12043 GCA_050010835.1 Planctomycetota bacterium | reverse complement strand
GCGCCAACTCAAGACCTTCCTGGCCCCACAAGTTTTTGAAGCCGTGTAGTGAAGACTTTTGACTCCGAAGCCCAATTCTAAAGGACTTACAAGAATAACTGCGGAAGTTGGGTTAGCTCCACATACACCGCCCGGTGTCGGGTGGCGGGTACGGAAAGCCCCCGCGTCTCCGCGGGGGCTTTCTTTACTAACCACTAACCACTAGCCACTCCCTACCTTTTCTTCTTCTCCCCTTCGACCACGGCTTGAGCCGCGGCCAAGCGCGCAATGGGCACGCGGTAGGGCGAGCAGGAAACGTAGTTCATACCCACACGGTGGCAGAACTTGACGCTCTCCGGATCGCCGCCGTGCTCGCCGCAAATGCCGACTTTGAGTTTCTCGCGCGTCTTGCGCCCGCGGTCAATACCCAGCTTGATCAGCTCGCCCACGCCGCTCTGGTCCAGCGTCTGGAACGGATCGGCGGGCAGGAGATTGGCCTTCAGATAGTCCGGCACGAAGGCGCCAATGTCGTCACGGCTGAAGCCGAAAGACATCTGCGTCAGATCGTTGGTGCCGAAGGAGAAGAACTCCGCCGCCACGGCCATCTCTCCGGCGCGCAGCGCGGCGCGCGGGATCTCGATCATGGTGCCGTACAGATAGGGGATCTTCTTCACCTTGAACCGGGCGGCCACTTCGTTGTGGACCTTCTTCACCAGCGCGGCCTGGTGGTCGAGTTCCTTCCGGTCGCAGGTGACGGGGATCATAATCTCGGGAATGGCCTTCTTGCCTTCCTGGGTCAGTTCCACCGAGGCTTCAAAGATGGCCCGCACCCAAGTCTCGCTGATTTCCGGATAGGTGATGCCCAGGCGGACGCCGCGGTGGCCCATCATCGGGTTGGACTCGTGCAGCGCGTCCGCGCGCTTGGCCAGGTCTTCGAGGGTGATGCCGAGGGCTTCGGCCAGCTTCAGCCGTTCGTCCTCGCGGTTCGGAACGAACTCATGCAGCGGCGGGTCGAGCAGCCTGATCGTGACGGGCAGGCCCGCCATAGCCGCCAGCGTGCCCTTGACGTCGTTCTTGATGAAGGGGAAGAGTTCGTTGAGCGCCTTGCGCCGCTCCTCCGCATTGCTGCTGCAGATCATCTTGCGCAGCAGGAACAGCGGCTGCTCGGAGCCTTTGCCGTAGAACATGTGTTCGGTGCGGAACAACCCGATGCCTTCGGCGCCGAAAGAGCGGGCTCTGGCCGCATCATCCGGACTGTCGGCGTTGGCCCGCACGCCCAGCTTGCGCACACTGTCGCAGATTTTCATGAACTGGGTGAAGTAGGGGTTGTCCTCATTGCCCACCATAGGCAATTCGCCCTGGTAGACCACACCCTTGCTGCCATTGAGGCTGACAATTTCGCCTTCCTTGATCGTCACGCCGCCGGCGCTGAACTCCTTGGCGTGGACGTCAACCTTGATGCCGCCGGCGCCGACGATGCAGCACTTGCCCCAGCCGCGGGCCACGAGCGCCGCGTGGCTGGTCATGCCGCCGCGGGCGGTCAGGATGCCGATGGCGGCGCGCATGCCTTCGACGTCCTCCGGGTTGGTCTCTTCGCGCACGAGGACGACTTTCTTCCCTTCCTTTGTCCAAGCGACGGCGTCGTTGGCGGTGAAGACCACCTGCCCCGTGGCGCCGCCGGGACCGGCAGGCAAACCCTTGGCGACGGGTTGCGCCTCTTTCTCAGCCTTGGGGTCGAGGATCGGGTGCAGGAGTTCATCCAACTGCGCCGGCGTGACGCGCATGACGGCTTCGCTGCGGGAAATGAGCCGCTCGCGCGCCATCTCCACCGCCATGCGCACGGCCGCCGGGCCGTTGCGTTTGCCGGAGCGCGTCTGGAGCATCCAGAGTTTGCCATCCTGGATCGTGAACTCCAGGTCCTGCATGTCGCGGAAGTACCTTTCAAGCTTATTGCGCACGGCCACCAGTTCCACGTAAGTCCCGGGCATGGCCTTTTCGAGGCTGGGCAGTTCGCCGGCGCTGGAAGAGCGGGTGGCTTCGTTGAGTGGATTGGGCGTGCGGATGCCTGCGACCACGTCTTCGCCCTGCGCGTTGGGCAGCCACTCGCCGTAGAAAAGGTTTTCGCCCGTGGCGGGGTTGCGGGTGAAGGCCACGCCGGTGGCGGAGCTTTCGCCCATGTTGCCGAAGACCATCGCCTGGACGTTGACCGCCGTGCCCCAGTCGTCGGGGATGCCTTCGATGCGGCGGTAGGAGATGGAGCGCTTGCCGTTCCAGGACTGGAAGACGGCCTTGACGCCGCCCCAGAGCTGTTCCTTGGGGTCGTCCGGGAATTCCTGGCCCAGTACTTCCTTGACCTTGGCCTTGTAGATGGCGACCAGGTTCTTCAGGTCCGCGGCGCTCAAATCGGTGTCGGCCTTGCAGCCTTTCTCGTGCTTGACTTTGGCCAGTTCCTTTTCGAGCTGCTGGCGCACGCCTTGGCCCTCAGCGGGTTCGATGCCCGCGGCTTTCTCCATGACGACGTCGGAGTACATCTGAATGAGGCGGCGGTAGGAGTCCCAGACGAAACGCTCGTTCTGCGTCTTGGCGACCAGGCCGGGAATGGTCTGGCTGGTGAGGCCGATGTTGAGCACTGTCTCCATCATGCCCGGCATGGACTTGCGGGCGCCGGAGCGGCAGGAGACGAGCAAGGGGTCGTTGGGGTCGCCGAACTTCTTCCCCATGACGTTCTCGACCCTGGCCAGGGCCTTGTCCGCTTCCTTGGCCAAGTCGGCGGGGAGCTTGCGCCCCAGGCGATTGTATTCCGTACAGACTTCCGTCGTGATGGTGAAACCGGCGGGCACAGGCAGGCCGAGGCCCGCCATTTCGGCCAGGCCGGAGCCTTTGCCGCCGAGCAGGTTGCGCTGGCTGCCTTTGCCTTCGGCCTTGCCACCGCCAAAAAAGTACACACGTTTGGGCATTTGAGTCTTTCTCCTTTGAGCCAGGACTGCGTGACGCGGCTTGCGTCTCAACCGCAAATCTGCAGCACACCGAATGAGACCAGAACTTGTAGCCGGGGCGCGGGGCGGAGTCAAGCACTTGCGGGATGACGAATTGCGGGCAAGGGTATGGCTTTGGACCTGCCGCGCGCTGGCTTAAGGATTCCGCCTGTGCAGGTGGCAGGCAGCCCTCAGGGCGCCTCACGGGGCCTTCTGCTGCTTGGGGGCGCAGAGAAGATACAACTGGGCCCGCGCCCACATGCTGCCTTCCGAACGAATGACCGGCTCGCAGACGGCCAGCACCTGCGGCTCCGCCCTGGAGAGAAGCAGCCATTCTTGCAAGTTGCCGCTCTCCCGGGTCGGGACGTTGCTGTTGACGTAGCCCCCGATCGCAGGCTTCTCGAGCGAGCCGTTCCACATCACTTTGAGCAGCGTATTGGCGAACCGCTTCAGGTCGGTCTCGGTGAAGACTATGCCGCTATCAGCGCAGGCCAAGACGAAGCCAATGTCCAGGCTCCCGTGCCCCGTGTCTTCCGGCCGTTTTTCCTTCGGCTTGTCCCAGGGCTTGTCCCATTCGCCCGCGGCATCCCAGTAATTCCACTCGTAGTGCCCATCCACCAAGCGCAGGCAAGACTGGAAAAAGCGCGCCATCTTCGCCGCCTGCTCCTTGTAGGACGCCTTGCCAGTGATGCGGTAAAGCGTCACCAGCACAGTCCCCAGAGGCAGATACTGATTGTGGGGCAGTGTTGAGCCAGAGGGGTTGAAGGCCGGGTCCGCCGGGAAAACGAGGAACCCGCCCGCCCCCTTCTCCCGCCAGTACTTGTTCCACTTCGGGAGGAGCTGTGTTTCGATGACCCGCAGGAGTTTGCCTGCCCGTTCACTGTAAGGCGCCTCGAGCGCCGCGTCGCGTTTCACCAGTTCGATGGCGCGGCAAACCGGCATCAGGACCATGCCGTCGTGGACGGCGAAGTCGAAGTCCTTTGGCCGGCGGGTGACCAGCGTGAAGACGTCCCCATCGAGCGGTGCGGTCTTGAGCGTGAGTTTGATCCCGAAGGGGCCCGCGAAAGGCTCCCCGATCTTATAACGGATCGCAGGCAAGGCTTCTTTGCCCTCCGCCACCTCCACCTTCAGGGTGGCATCCCGCCAGGCCACGAGGCGGAATGCAGCATCCTGCACCTTGCGGCTAACAGCGTCGTCTTCGATCCACTGTTCCCTTGGCTCAATGGCAGCCTTTGAGCGATCGGCGGCTGTGGGCAGCGCTTCCGCATAGGCAGGCGAATAGCGGCGTGAGCGCCAACTGAGAAACCCATCGCGGTTCAACGTCAGATTGGCGAACATGGTTTCGGCGTACCTGAAGAAGCGCTCCAGCCATTGCCGGTCCCCCGTCGTCTCATACAGGCAGACCAGAGCCTGCATGTCCTGGCCGCACGACCAGCCCAGCAGGGAGGAGTCGGACTCCTTCCACCGCTCGTGCCGCTCGAAAATCTCCAGGTCTGCCACCAGCTTCTTATAGAGGACGTCCCCTTGGTGTCCGCGTGCGGCCTCTTCGGAGGCCAAAGCCAGTGCCGCGGGCAAGCACGCCGTTACCGCAACAACCAGCAGCGCTCCGTAGCCGGGCGGCTTCGGCATTGCGCCTCTGCACATGGCGATTCCTTCCTCAGAACTGCCCCGGCGCCTCCCTCTCCGGGGGTTTAGGCGGCTGGTTTTCCGGCTGCTGCTGCGGTCTTCTCTTCACTACGAAGTCCGGGTCCTCGCGCGGGCCAAAGTGCATAGGCGGGGGCTCGGGGCGGAAGGCGCGCAGCAGCGCCGCGGCGCGCCGCAGATCCTCCGGCTTGTCGGCCGTCACCACCAGGACCCTCAGGTCCGGATCCAGCGCGATTTTCACGCCCGGCACTGTGTGGGTCAGCAGGCCCTTGATCTTCTCGAGATGAGCGGGATCATCCGGCACGATATCGCGCCCCAACTGGCAGGAGAGCAAACCCTCGGCGGCGGGGTCGAACGTGCGATCCAGAATCTGCTGGCGCAGGCCGGGGATCGTCAGCAGCAGCGGCATATCGGCTTCGATAACCGTCCCGTCGGTCAATTTCACGGACAGCTTGGGCATGATTTGCATCTGCCCTTCCCGGCCGGCCTGGCGCTCTGCCGGACGCGCCTCGGCCCCGCGGCGGGCGGCCTGGCGCGCTTCGGCGTCGCCGCGGCGCTCTTGCTTGGGATCGAAGACATAGATGGCCTGGTCGCGTATCTCCCACTCCAGGTCCGCCAGTTTCACGATCCAGGACAGCGCCAATTCCAAAGTCATGTCCGTCACCCTCAGGGTGATCTTGGTGTCTTTATTGGCGATTCTCTGGTCCAGAACGGTGTTAGTCTTTGTCAGACCATTGATGAAGTTAATGGCCTCCTGGAGCGGCGTCTCCACGAATTCGAACGTGACCTTGCGTTGCAGCACTTCCTTGATCTTCTGGCGCTCCGCGTCCGGCGGCGGGTTCCCATCCGGGCCGCCGCGTTCGCCGCAGACAGCCGCGCAGGAGAGAAGTGCCAGAGCGGCGATGAGTGCGCTGGTTCTTTTCATGTTCTCGTGCCTCCGTAAGGCATTAGGCGTTAGACATCAGGCTTTAGGGTTTGCCTCCTAAGCATGTGTGCACATTGCGAAAAGCCTGAAGCCCAGAGCCTAAAGCCTAATGCCTATTTCTCCGGCAGCGCCGCGAACGTGAAGCGCGTCTTGCCGGCCACGTCCAACCCGACTGTTTGCCCTTCGCGCTCCCCGTCAATGTGGTACTTGCTGGTGGTCTCCAGGGCGCCCTCAACGAAACGGCCCGTGGCAGGATCGAGGAGAAAAGTGCCGGCGCCGCGGCGATCGTACTGGGTGAATTCGACGAGCAGGCGGGAATCGTTCTCGCCTTTCAGTTCGCGCGTCTCCAGGACCGTGGCGACTTCGATCTGCGCCAAGTCCTTGCCGGCTTGGGCCACCCACTTGCTGAAAGTCATCTTGGGGCGAATGACGGCGGGCTTGGCGAGCCGGAACTCGCCCAGTTTGGGCAGGCTGTAGCTGCTTTCCCACGACTCGCCCACTTTTGCAGTCCTGCCGGCGAGGATGGGGATAGGATAAAAACCTTCGGCGCCTCCGGCCCGGATCGCATCCAGCAGTTCCGTCAAGCCGGCGTCGCCCTCGGGCTGGCTTTGCCTGCCGGCGGAGTCCAGGGTCAGGCGCACTTCGGCGTTCCCGATGTTGCGGATAGGGCGCAGGTAGTCGGGCATTTGCTCCAGGCCGATGTCGTTATCGCTGTCCACGATGACCTTGCCGTTTTCGGTGCATTTGACATGCCCTTTGCTGACTGACACTTCGGCTTTAGAATCGGCAATGGTGCGTTTGTCCAGATAGGTCAGGTCCTGGATGCGGAGGGCCACGCGTGCTCCCTCCTGGCCGGGGGCCGGCGGGGCCGCGCCGTCGCGTTTTGGCGGCAGGCCGCGCAGCAGCAGAGTCAGAGTGTAGCTGACTTCGGTGTTGAGCGTGAAAGGCCGGCCCTTTTCGATGCCTTTGGATTCGCTCGTAGCCGCAACCGTCCAGGCATAGCGCAGGCTTTCGTTGGGAGCGATGCGCAGGCGCAGGTCCGCAGTGTCGCCCGCGGCGTCCGCCGGGTATGCGGCGGCCAGCATGGCCGCCAGACTGAGAAGCAAAAGATCCCTGCGCTGCATAAGCTGGCTCCACGCGGCACTTGCGTTGTGCAAGGCTACACCCGTCATCTATAAGGCAGAGGCGCGGGGTTTTCCAGGGATTATGTCAGGGCACGACACGCGTGGGGGCAGGGCTGATGGGAATTATGGGAAGTAGGGGAGTTATGACAGGGCACAACACGCGCGCGAACCAATGTATTGGGCCTTGGCCGTGGCATGTGCCTGATGTATAAGGAGAAACAGCATGGAAAAGGCCCACAAAATGGAAAAGGCCCACGATGTCCAGAATGTGTCGTTCTCGGGAACAGTCATGCACCTGCGGATTGACGGGAAAGACTACAGGTTCGACCTGGCTGTTGTCTCGCGGCGTCTCGCCACAGCGGCACAGAAGCAGCGGGAGAACTTCGATGTGGCGCCCTCAGGGTACGGAATTCATTGGCCCGACATTGACGAAGACCTGTCCATTGACGGTCTTCTCGGCGTCAAACACGCTCCGGCATTGGCCGCTGCCGCAAGATAAGAAACGTCATTTGACTGCGCTGTCCACCTTGTCCCTGAAGTAGGCGATCTCCCGGCCCAGTTTCGTTTGAAAATCCTCGGGGCCTTGGGACTCATACTCGCAGTGAATGGACAGCGGCCCGGCAAAGCCCACGCGGCGCAGCTCCGCAAAGACCTCGGACCAGGCCACTACGCCTGCGCCCGCCGTCAGCCAGTGGTGGCCGACGCGGCCTTCACCCGCGGCTTCCTCCCGGAAAGGGAGCACGTCCTTCAGCGCTACGGCAGCCAGATGAGACCGCACCATGCTCAGGCCGAAGCCGAACGGCTCGCCGTTCACGGCCATGTGCCCGGCGTCAATGTAGGCGCCAAGATGGCGGGGGTCGAAGTCCTTGAGCAGATGCATCAGCGCCGCGCAATTGAGGCCCATGTAGCACGTCTGCCCATGACACGAGTGCGTATGGTAGACAATCCTGACGCCATGTTTCTCGCCCAGTTTCTCCCATTTGGACAGAGCGCGCCGCACCTCGTCCACGCGCTGCCAGTAGTCCGAGCGCGGTTCGTAATGAACGTAACCCAGCTTGAGCAGGGGCACGCCCGCGGCGCTTATGGCCGCCAGGAGCGGCTCGGCGTCCGCGTGGTTGGGCCAGACGAGGTCCCCCGGCCCCGTGACCATAGGCACGGCGAGTCCTTCCGCAGCCAGCGCCTTCACCAACTGCGGCAAGGCCGTTGCCGCGTTCTGCGGGCTGGCTGTGTAGCCTTCCCGGACGCAGAGATCATAGCCGTCCAGGCGGTGCTTCTTCGCGAGCTCAACCAACCCCGCGGCGTCTTTGTCTTTCAGAGTCTTGCTGAACATGACCAGGCGCATCTGCTGCCTCCTTTTCACTTGAAACCACAGATGAACACGGACCAACACAGACAGGAGAAAACTGTTCTAATCTTCGTGTCTCCGTTGTTAACTCACCCTTTTATCCCCGTCATGGCGATGCCGCGCATGAAGGTCTTGCGTGCGAGGAGGAAGAGGATGAGCAGCGGCAGTGAGAACATCATGCTGGCAGCCATCGAGAGGTGCCAGGGAGTGCCTCCGTGCTGGCTCTGGAAAGCCTGCAAGCCCAGCGACAACGTGAACTGCGAGCGGTCGGTAAGGTACAGCATCGGACCCATGAAGTCCTTCCAGGAACCGAGGAACTGGAAGAGCGCCACCATCGCCAGCGCCGGGCGCGCCAGCGGCACCACGACGTGCCACAGAATCTCCAGTTCGGAGCAGCCGTCAATGCGGGCGGCATCGAGCAGGTCCTTGGGCAGGCCCAGGAAGAACTGCCGGAGCAGGAAGATGTAAAACGCTCCGCCAAACCACAGCGGCACCCAGAGCGGCTTGAACGTGCCAACCCACCCCAGAGAACGGAAGACATCGAACAAGGGCACCATCACGGCCGGGAAGGGCACCATCATGATCGCCAGAGTGGTGCCGAACAGGAGCTCACGGCCGCGGAATTCCAGGAAGGCGAAAGAGTACGCCACCAGCGTGCAGGAGACCACGGCGCCCAGCAGCGACAGCACGCAGACCCACAGCGTGTTGAGCAGGTAATGCGGGAAACCGGCGGCGTACCAGGCCGGGTCGTCGCCCTTTTGCCTCATGCGGGAGAGGGCGGAGCGGTAATTCGACCAGAATGGATGCGGGGCGCTGCTGAGGTCCTCCTCCGGCACGCAATCCCAGCGCGGCTCAGCCTGGCTCTTCTCGCGCCCCCCGGAGTACTCCGGCGTCCATTCGCTCACGTGCCAATAGTCCTTGGGGCAATGTTTCACGATCTCGACGGGCACGGGCTCAGGCTCATATTCTTCGTGTCCCGCGCGCGTGAACCTGACCTGCGCCTTGCCATCCTTGACTGCGGAGGCCGCCAGGAGCTTGCGCTTGCCGGCGTCGTGCCCGCCGTGCTGGATGACGATGACGTGGTCCTCAGCCAGCTTTTTCTCTTTGATGACGATGGCGCGCTGCCCTTCCAGCGTGGCGTAAGCCGCGCGCGGGATCCACGTGGGCGGCAGGGTCATGGTCTGGTCCAGGGGCTTGAGCGACGTGGACAACATCCAGATGAAGGGCAGCAGGAAGAGCGAACCGATGGCCAGCAGGACCACGTGCAGCGCGCCCGTGACCGCGGTGTTCGCCGCGCCCACCTTGCCCCCGTAACCGGAGATGTTGTCCTTCTCAGCCATGCTCAGCGTCCCGCGTAATAGACCCGCTCCCGCGACAGCCGGAAGGCCAGCAAGGTCAGGGCCAGGATGATCAGAAAGAGAATCCACGACATCGCGCAGGCGTAACCCATGCGCAGGTACACGAAGGCGTTGTCGAAAATGTAGTAGGGCAGAAAGTAAGTGGCCTGCGCCGGCCCGCCCTGGGTCATGATGTACGGCTCGGAGAACACCTGGAAGGCGCCGATGATCCCCATGATCACGTTGAAAAAGATGATGTGGCTGATCATGGGCAGGGTGACGTAACGGACTTTCTGCCAAGTGGTGGCGCCGTCAATGTCGGCCGCTTCGTACATCTCGAGGGGCACGTCCTGCAGCGTGGCCAGGTAGATGAACGCCGCTTGCCCCACGCTCCAAAGCCCCATGAGCACCAGCGACGGCAGCGCCCAGGTGGCGCTGGACAGCCAGGCCGGGGGCGCGAGCAGCGCTTCCCCTTTGCGCTGCAGGAGGGCGTTCAGCAGGTCGTAGATGGGCTGGAGCGCGTTGTTGAGCAGCCCGTATTGGGCGTTGAAGATCCACATCCACAGGATCGCCGAAGCCACTACGGGGACCAGATGCGGCAGGTAGAAGATCACGCTGTAAAGGGCCTGGCCCCGGCGCGTGGCGTTCATCAGCAAGGCCAGGACGAGCGAAACCAGCAGGCCGGACGGGATGGCCAGCGCCGCATAGTAAACCGTGTTGCCCAGGACCTTCCAGAACACTTCGTCTCCGGCGATTTCACTGTAGTTTCCCAGGCCGACAAACTTGGCCTCCTGCAAGACGCTGAAATCCGTGAAGCTATAGTAGATCGAGGCGCAGAACGGATACAGCGTGAACGCACCCAAGCCGATGATCCAGGGCAAAGCGAAGAGCCAGCCCTTGCCCCGCGTCCCGATTGTGGCCATCAGACTCCCCTCACCCTACCCTCTCCCGCAAGGGGAGAGGGGCTGCAACGGCCCTACCTTCTCCCGCAAGGGAAGAAGGGCGGCAACGGCCCGTTCTTGCCCTGGGCACTCACTCCGTGGTTCCCGGTCCCAGCATGTGGCGCAGCTTCATGATGCGCACGGCGCGGTCCAGTTTGGGCTGCATTCGTTTCTGGACGCGCTGGAGCGCCTCGGCGGGCGTCTCCTGGTTCAGCCAGGCCCTGTCGAACGCTGCGCTCAACTCATTCCTGTATTCTTCCCCCACCGGCAGCTTGAGATTGGGAACTGCGTTCTTGCTCTTGGCCAGATCAATGAAAACGCGCAAATGGGGGTGCGGATGCCGCTCGATCCAACCCGGAGTGTTCTCCTTGAATGGCGTCAGCTTGCCTTGGCCGCCGGTGTTCTCCTCGCCGGTGACGGTGTTCACGGCCTGTCCGCACAGGTACTCCATGCCTTCGTCCGAGTTTATGAACTTGATGACCTCCCAGGCCTCGTCGGGGTGCCTGGCCCCGCGCGGAATGGTGATGACGTCCATCTCCGCGATCGTCACGGGTTCCCCCTGGTTGTCGAAGGAAGTGGGGAAAGGCGCGCAGCCGTACCGCAGGTGCGGGTTGTGAAAGCGGATGAAGTTCGCCATCCACACACCCTGCAAGACCATGGCAACCTTGCCGGCAAGGAAGGCGTTCTGCGGCGAATCGAAGGAGCCGAAACCCTGGCGGAAGGCCAGCATTTCCTCACGGCCATATCTTGCGGCAAAGCCGGTCACCCACTCGAGCGCCTCGATGTTCTTCGGATCGTCCGCGGTTAGCTTCTCCAGGCCTGCGTTCAGCTTGCCGCCAAAATAGTAACCCCAGGCCCAGTTCCACCACCCCGGCTCTGCGGGGAGAAAACCCAACTGCACGATCTTGCCGCTGTTGTCCCGGATCGTCAGTGCTTCCGCGAGTTCGTCGAGTTCCTTGATGGTTTCGGGCGGATGCTCCGGGTCAACCAACTTGCCCTGGACCTTCTTGCCCTGGTCCCTGGCGGCCTGGAACAGATCCTTGTTCCAGTGCAGCGCCACTGTCGCGGGCGTGGTGGGCAGACACCAGACCTTGCCGCGGTGCCTGCAACTCTCCCAATAAACGTCAATGAACCTGCCGGTATCGAAGTTGTCGTTCTGGATGTAACCATCCAGGGGCGTCAGCGCGCCCATATCGGCGAAAAGCGGGGTGTTGGAAGACCAGAAGCCCGCGAGATCGGGTGGCTGGCCGCCCGCGATGGCCAGGAGCGACTTGCGGTCCACCTGCGTCGTGGTCAGGCACTGGCAGAAAATTGTCTCGCCCTTCTTGTTTTTGAAATGCTTGGCGTTGAAGTAATCAATCGTGGCCTTCATGGCCTCGCCTTCGAAGCCCGTCCACTTCTCCCAGTAAGTGATGGTCACCGTGTCCGGCTTCTGAGGGGGCCGCGGCGGTTGATCCCACCACCAGGCCGCGGCCACCAGGATGGCCAGTACGAGCAGAAAAATGTGCGGCGCCTTCACTGCGTGGTTCCTCGGGACACGGGTGCAGCCGGCGACAATAACCCCTGCCTGAAGCGCCGCAAGGGGAAACAAGGAAGGGGTGACGGGTGACAAGTGACGCGTGGCAGGTCGGCGCGCGGGTTGTTCCATGTCACTCGGGGTGCATGTCAGCAAATGTACCGCGGGCGTCCCGCCCGCCCGTGGCAGGCCGGCAGGGCGCGAGGACGAAGGCGGGCGGGACGCCCGCGGTACGCTCTGGGCCACGCATTTACTGA
>JBEKKG010000113.1:0-17369 GCA_050010835.1 Planctomycetota bacterium | reverse complement strand
CGGGACGCGCGGCCCGGCCTGCTCGACTGACGGCGGCAAGACGTGGACGTGGTTGGGACTTCCCAAGGCGGAAAATGCGGGCGCGCCCGCCAAGAAACCGCCCGCGTTCCAGTACACCTTTGCCGCAGACGCGGGCGAGGTGCGGTTCTGCTTCGGGATTCCTTATTTTGAGAGCGACCTCAAGGACTTCCTGGCGAAGCACCACGGCCGGCCTGAGCTAAAGGCGGAGACGCTCTGCAAGACGAAGAAGGACCGCGCGGTCGAGGTGCTTTTCTTCGGCCCGCCGGCGGGGAAGGGCGAGTATCGCCTGGTCTTCACCTGCCGGCACCACTCGTGCGAAAGCATGGCCAGTTACGAACTGGAAGGCATCCTCGAAGCCCTGCTGGCGGACGACCAGACCGGGCAATGGTATCGCGAGCACGTCTCCGCCGTGATCGTGCCGTTTGTGGACAAGGATGGAGTGGAAGACGGCGACCAAGGCAAGAACCGCAAGCCTCACGACCACAACCGGGATTACGCCGGCGAGCCAATCTATCCCGCGGTGGCGGCACTGAAGAAGCTGCTGGCGGAGTGGTCTGGCGGACGGCTGGACCTCGCAGTGGACCTGCATTGCCCCTGGCGGTTGGACAACGTGATCCAGTTCATCGGCGGGCCGGACCCGAAGATGTGGGAGCGCGTGGGGGAGTTGAGCCGGATGCTGGAGGAGACGAAGCAAGGCCCGCTGCCTTTTTCCGCGAAGGACAACTTGCCGTTCGGGAAGAATTGGAACACCGACACGGCGCCCCAGAAGGGCTTCGCCCGCTGGGCAGGAGAGCTTCCGGGGACGCGCATTGCGACGACCATCGAGTTCCCTTACGCGACCGCGAAGGGCGTGGAGATTACGCCGCAGAATGCGCGGCTGTTCGGGCGCGGCTTGGCGGAGGCGATGCGGGCGTACATGGAGAAGAATCCCTAAGCTTCCAGAAACACGTTGACCAGGATTATAGTCATGGTAAACAAGACGGGCGGGTGGCGGTTGAGATCAGCAGCGAGGCACTGGAGCATGTCAAATGGTTTGAGCGGAAAACCGCCCATTTCCTGGTGGACGAGATTGAGCGCATCCTGTCTGGTGATCCGGTCACGGAAACCAAGAACAACAAGATCTTGCGCACGAATCCGTTCGCCCAGCGCCAATTGAGCCTGCGCGGGAGATACCGAGTCTTGTTCAACCTTGACCACTTGGCGCGCGTGGTGAATGTCGTAGCGGTGGGCGAGAAGAAAGGCGCGGCATTATTTGTCCGTGGGGAGGAGTTCAGAGCGCATCATGAAAGTGGTTTCACTGAGCAAAGTTAAAGCGCGCTTAAGCGCATACGCGCGTATCTGCCATAAAGAACCGGTGATCGTCACCGTGAACGGCGCCCCGGCATTTGAGATGGTGCCGCTGGATGGGGAAGACGACCTGATAAATCAACTCATCGCGCACAATCCGAAGTTCAGGGAGTTGCTGCGGCGCAGCCTGAGTTCCAAGAGCATGAGCATGGCGGAGGCCAGACGCCGGCTGTAACCTTATTCGCTTGATGGAACGTTTCTCGCCGGGTGACCTGTGGTGATGAAATGGCTGCTTAGATTAACCTGTTTCCTCGCGCCGGCCCTCTTACTTGTGGGCGTAGTCCTCTTGTGGAGCGCATCTGAACAAGAGCGGAACTTCGAGGCAATTCTTAAAGCAGAGCCTATCCACATCGCCGTGGACTTTTCGAAACCCGGCAGGTACGAAGGCGTCCTTAAGCACACTTTTCATACCAGGCTCGGGATTGAACTGGTCCTGGAGACGACGCCGGCGTTCACTACGGAACAAGAGGCCATGGCTGCCGCTGCTGGATTGCAGGTGCTGCTGCGAATACACAAAGGAGACAAGGAGGCGTTTCCAGAGACGAAAATCAAAAAGCCTTACCCAACGACGATTTGGTGGCAACAGGGCCCGCAACCATACAGGCTCAGGCTTGGCATCTACGCACACCACTTTGGTGAACTTGGTGACTACGACTTGTCGTTGGAGGTAACAAATGCGGCGCCGGGGCTCGCCAGCCGCCCCCAGGTACTTACCGCGAACTATTTCCCAATAGACACCTCAGAGTATGAGTTTACAGACATCTTCGTCAAGCGCGGCCTCGCCATTCTTTGCTTTTGCTTCCTCTTTGGCCTTGGAGCCGGCGCCGTCCTGTGGCGCGCGCTGGTTCGTTGGCAACGCGCCAGAGGGCATAAAGCAGCGTGATCTGCATTCTAACTCTCAGTACTTGCCCCACTTGTGCGCCGTTTCGTACATCGCCAGCACGTTCTCCGTCGGCGAATTGTCCTGGAGCATGTGCGTGGGGGCGAAGCAGTAGCCGCCGCCCGGCATCATGACTTCCAGAACTTCGCGCGCGTTCTGCGCGGTCTGTTCGGGCGTGCCGAAGGCCACCGGACCCGCGGTGGAGATGCAGCCGTGGAAGGCCAGCTTGCCGCCGTAACGCTGCTTCAGGTACGCGGGCGCCATGTTCTTGGCTTCGGGCTGCAAGGTGTCCACGGCGCCGATGCCCATCTCCGCAAAATCGTCGAAGGCCCAACTGCTGGACCCGCAACTGTGGATCAGGACGGGAATCTTCCAGGCCTTGGCCAGGTCCACGAATTTCTGATGGCGCGGGCGGATGTGTTTACGGAACAGTTCCAGGCTGATCAGCGGACCCTTCTGCGTGCCCAGGTCTTCGCCGAGCCACAGGAAATCAATGCGCCCGCGGCCGGCTTCAAGTATTCGCGCGGTGACCTCCAGTTGCACCGCCAGCCGCCGGTCAATCAGCCGCAGGCCCGCGGGCTCGTCGGTGAGCAAATCCACCAGTACCTGCTCCATGTTGCGCAGCATTGCGTCCTTGTTGATGATGTCCACGGTCCCCGGGCCGCCGGCGTGGATGGCGAACCCTGCGTGCCGCGCGCACTGTTCGGCGATCTTGGAGTAATCGAAGTGGTCCGGCTTGGGCAGCGGCCAGGCTTCGATCTGTTCCAGCGTGGCGTCGCGCAGGGGGAAATCGCAATAATCCCAGTAGCCCCCCGATTCGTGCGCGATCCAGCGCGTGCGGATGCCCCAGATGTCTATGTTCCTGTCCGGCAAGTCGGGGTGCAGCTTGGGCCCAATGTACGGCGCGTCCACGCCGCGGAAATCCACGCCCAGCGCGCGGCGCAAGCCTTCGCCATCGTTCCGGGCCAGGCCGTAGTGCTGCTTGAGGCGCCAGTCAATGTCGGCGTTGGCGGAGTAATTGATCGGCACGCGGTCGGGGACCTGCCGCGCGAAAGTTTTTAGAACACGTTCTCTTGAAGTCATGTTTGTGCCCTCGCCAGGATGCCCGCTAACTTGAACTATTCACCACAGAGCACACAGAGAACACAGAGTGAGAAGATGGTCCGGACATTTCACACACCGAACTCTGCTCCCTTCTCTGTGCTCTCTGTGGCGGATAGCGCTTGCGCCACGCGCGCCTGCGCCGTTCCTTTCACAATGAACACGAGTTCCGCCTGCGCTTTGGCGGGCGGATTCCCGCCCACCTCAAGACCTCCCGCCGAGTAATCGAATGAGAGCAGCCGTCCGCCGGCGGGCACGAAGCCCTTGGCCCGGTAGACGTCGTCTCCCAGCCCCATGATGCGCCGCTGCAAGTCCGCAACGTCGGTATCGCCGCTGAAACGCAGCGCCAGGCGCGCGTAGTCAGGATCCACGCAGGCGGCCAGCTCGCCGCTCAGGCCGCGCTCGGGCGCAGGTCCGAACAACTCCACGTCCACGGCGCAGCGGCAGGTACGCAGGATGCGCGCCCGCGGCGAGACTTCGCGGATGGCGTTCTCCGCCGCGGCGATTTCTTCCGCCGAGGCCAGGTCCGTCTTATTCACCAACACCTGGTCGGCGGCCTGCACCTGGCTGAGTATGGCGGGCAGAGTATGGATCAGCTTGAGGAAACTCTTGGGGTCAACCACGGCGCAGATAGAAGACAGGCCATACAGCTTGTCGAGGCGCGTTTCCCGCAGCAGCGCGGGGACGACCCGCGGGTCGCTCATGCCGCTGGCTTCGACCACGACGCCTTCAACCGGCCCGGCCGCGCCAAAACGCTGCGGCAGCTTCTCCAGAGCGTCAATGAATTCAGCGACGAGGCAGCGGCAGAAGATGCTCCCGCCGGGGAGGGTCTGCACCGCCGCGCCGGCGGCGCGCAAGCGCACGCCGTCCACGTCGCACGAGGAAAACTCATTGACCAGGCAGACGATGCGCCGCCGGTTCCGCTCGACAACCCGCTGCAAGAACGTGGTCTTGCCGCTTCCGAGGAAGCCGGTCACAAGGGCAAGCGGAATCATCAGGGTTCAACCCGGACTATTCACCGCAGAGGCGCAGAGAACGCAGAGTGAACTGATGAACTTAATGTCCATGAACCAGATTCTCCTGCTGTTCTCTGCGCCCTCTGCGTCTCTGCGGTGAAGCATGGAGCTCAGCGCTTTGCCTTGGCCGCGTGCCGCGCCTGGATGGCCCGCACCAGGGTGTCCTGATCGGGGATCAGGGACACGAAAGCGGGTTCACCGTCCAGGCAGATCGTGGGGAGATTTGCGACCTTCAGGCGCGACATCATGGCGATGCCCTCCCGCGTGGTGATGCGGTGCTCCGTGATCCGGACCGGCGCAGCCGCGTGCTTGGCCGCGCGCTGCACCGCGTCCATCATGTACTGGCAGGGCGCGCAGGAGGCGGAATCGAGCGTGATCACGTCTATTATGACCTGCGGTTCGTGCGCGTAGTCGGGCAGCTTCACGGTGTCGGCGCCGGCGGCCGACTGCGCGATGATCGTGCGCTTGGCCACTTCGCGTTGATACCTGTCGTGCACCATGGCCGCCACAGCCATCAGGTTCCGCTCCGGCACGTTGAACGGCAGGTCGCAGCCGGGGGCGAGGACGAAGCCGCAGCCGCCGCCGATGTCAATGCAGCGGATGGCGTCGAGCTTGGCATCGTCCTCATTGCCCAGGAGGAGGACGGCGGTGAGCTTGAGGTTGCCGCCGAAGGACTTGTTGCAGGCGCGCGTGATGTCGCGCACTTTTTCCAGCGGGATGTTCTCGTCAATGGACATGTTGTCGCAGGCCGTCGCGCCCATGGCTTCCAGGTTGCGGGAAGCGTCGCCGCAGACGAAGAGCGACGAGTACGCGCGCCGTTCCCGGATAAAGTTGAACAGCTCATTCAACGGCGACGCGCAGAACTCCTGAAAGTGCGCCGCTGAAATCTGGCTGGTCATCGGATCCACCACCGCGATCACGTCCGCGCCGTTCTCCAGATAAGCCTGGGCGGCCTTGCGCCCGACGCTGGCGCAGAAACCGGCCACCGCCTTGACGTAATCGGGATGGTCGAACATCTGCATGAAGATCGAATTGCCCAGGAGGTGCAGGGCGAGGGTGAAGGGGCCGCAGATCAGCCCGTAGAGCGCCACGTCCGCGCCCACGTCTTTCTTCAGGGTCCGCAGGGCTTGCAGTGCGACGGGGAAGCGCGCCTGGGACGCGTCGAAAACCGGCAGTGCGGAGAGGTCCCGGCCCTGCTCCAGCGGGTGCGTGGCCACCGACGGCGGCCCCTGCTCGCTCCAGCGCAGCTCGCAGCCGAGCGCCTCGGCCTCCATCTGCAGATCGAACATCACGGGCAGGCCGTCGGGCCGGTACAGTTCCACGGCCTTCTTCAGCCCCCGGACCACCAGGTCCGCCGATTGCAGGTATTCGGCGGCCTTGCAGCCGATGAGCTTCGCGCCGTGGGAGCCGACGAAAGGCAGCCAGGCCGGACGCGGCGTGGTTTCGTTGCGGACGGCTCGCAGGAGAAGTTCCCGGCCCTTCAGTGGAGTGTTCATAGAGCGCAACCTTTACCGGTGTCCGAATCGAATGCAAGATTTTTTTTGCGTTCTGGGTGAAAAAGTGTTGACACTCGTTCAATGTGAGTTACGCCAGCACACGCAGTGCGATGAACGCGCCGCGAACATGTGGGGCCGCGCAGCAAATCGTTCCACAAGCGTTGGGCGGGCCGCGCGGCGCGCCAGGGAAGAGCCTTGAAACTGTGATCGGATGAAACTGAGCCTATGCCGCTGACGATTGAACAGATTGCCCATTCACGGGAGATTCTCCTCGAAAAACACGCCGCGCTGGTGAACCAGGTCAGCCGCCTGGCGCAGGAAGCCGCGGAATCCAGCGAGGCGACGGAGAACTCTAAATCGCCCCTCAGCAGCGCCGAGAACGCCTCGGACACCTTCGAGCAGGACTTCGCCTTCATGAGCATCGAGAGCGAAGAAAGCCTGCTGCGCATGGTGGATCGCGCGCTGCAGCGCATCCGCGAGAACAAGTACGGCCTGTGCGAGGAGTGCGGCGAGGACATCAACCACGAACGCATTGAAGCGCTGCCCTGGGCCACGATGTGCGTCCAGTGCCAGGCGCGCGAAGAGCGCGGTGAATTGCGGCGCCAGCGGAAGGGCGCCGAGTTCGAGATCGTGGACGATTCCGAAGAAGCGCTCATCGGCGACGACAAAGGCCACGCTTAACCCGGATTTCTCAACACAGAGGAACGCAGAGGGGGTGAAGAGGTGAGGGGTGAAGAGGTGAACGGGTGAACGGCCTCACCTCTTCACCTCTTCACCTCTTCACCTGCTCACTTGTTCAGGCTTCTTCTCTGCGCTCTCTGCGTCTCTGCGGTGAATGAGGCGGCTAGAACTCAAGCGAGAAGCCGGCGTAGACGCCTCTGCGGGGAAGATATTGGGGCGCGAAGACGCCAATGCCTGTGCCGTTCCTGATCTCGTAAACCTTATCGCCGACGTTGACGACGTCGAGGCGCGCCTTCAAGCGGTTCTTACTGGAACACTTGAACGTGTGCACAACGCCGGCATTCACCGTGACGTAGCTGGGCAGCTCCTCTTTGTTGCAGAAGCCCCCGTACAAGCCGCTTCCATAGAGCGCGTCCGTGTAGAACTTGGTGTCATGCCACTTGTAGGATGCGCCGGCCGAGGCGGTTATGTCCTGATCGTGATCCAGGTGATACCAGTGGGTCTGCATGTAGGCGAGTTCGTCTGCGGCAAACTGGAACTGGCCTGAGATGAGGCCCTTGGCCAAGGCCCGGCTGCACGCCAGATTGCCGTAAGCCGAAAAACCTTTGTGATCGTAATTGAGCGTGAGCTCGACGCCGTAAACCTTGCCGCGGTCGGCATTGTTCGGCGAGAAAATCATGGCCGGCCCGAACTGCCCTTCGTCGAGCACGTATCTCTTGAGCTTGTAGTAGCCATCCGCGCCCGCTTGCAAACCGGGCAGGACCTTTTGCAGCACTCCCGCGTCAAAATAATGGTAGCGCTCGGACTTCACCGGCGAACTGGCATTGTTATTGGGATCGGCCCCGTAGGTTGTATTATCGAACAGCGAGATGCTCCCCGCCTGGACGAGTTCCAGCGGGGGCGGGGTAAAATACCGGGCGTAGCCGAAATGCACTGTGGACTGGCTGGTGGCCTGGATAACCGCATTCACGCGCGGGCTGACTTGGTACTCATTGAGATAGGCGTTCCAGCCGTCAAAGCGCAGGCCGTAGTTGACGGTCAGTTTGTCCAGAGCTTTCCATTCATCCTGGCAGTAAACGCCGTACGCATAAGCCCGCTTGCCGTAGTCATTGGGAATGTCGAAAGGCGTCGTGCCTGACTGCGCCCATGCGGAACCGTTCCAATCCGCGGGCAGGACCCAATTGGATGTGTTCACCGCCGCTTCTTCGCCGGTGAAGGTGAAGCCCCCGCGCAGTGTGTGGCTGGGATTCAATTCGAAGCGCAAATCCCCCTGCAGGCCGGTCGAGAAAAGGCTGTGATCCACCTTGCTCGCCACGCCGTTGAACATCAGATCGCCCACCTGGTCCGGCGAGAACGAAATGTCGCTGAAGCGCGTGAACTGGCACAACTGAAAATCCACCGCATTGATTTTCTTCTGATAACCCAGCACGTCAAAGTAGCACTGCTCAGCCTGGTTTTCGTTCAGCCTGGCCGAATCGAACGCGGTCTGGGCGCCGTACTGGAATTGGGCCGTCTGCCCCGCCCTGTTGGGAAGTTGGAAATCGCTGTCCGCGCCGCTGAGGATCAGGTTCAGCCGGCTGGTGTCGTCGAGGATATACGACAAATAGGCAAAGCCCTTGTACTGGTCGGTATTGTCATGGATGGGCCGATAGCTGCTGGTCGGGTTGGCCATGCCGGCGCCATCGTGCAGATAACTTTCGGTGAAGTAGTACGTCAGTTTCTTGGCAGTGCCGCCATATTCGAAGCTGGGATTGATGGTGTCGAAGCTCCCCCCATAGCACGAGACCGCGCCACCCTCCAGGCTCGCGCCGCTCTTGGTTTGAATGTCCACGATTCCCGCCGTGCGGCCGCCGTACTGGGCGGGCAGCGTGCCCACGATGAGCGAAACCTTATCAACGAACTTGGTGCTCAGTTCCTGGCCGAAGCCCAAGAGCCCATCGGGCAGCAGCATATCGTTGATGCGGTACTGCAGGTTGGCCTCCTCGCCGCGGACGTGCAGGCGCTTGTCCAGCTCGTCTTGAACGACGCCGGGAAACCGCAGCATGGTCTGGTCGAAGGAAGCATTGTCTCCCTGTGACTGCGTGTCTATGTGCTCGCTGTTGAGCGTGTATTTTGTCGCGCCCAGGCTGGGCGCAATCTGCTCGCGGGAGACATCCAGCTTCTTGGCAACGACAAGGACTTCAGGCAATGTGACCGGTTCCGCGGCGTCTTTGGCTTCCAGCCTTGGGGCCTTGGCCGGTTCCTCGGCGCAAACCGCCAAGGACAGGCACAGCGCAGTGCAAGCGCACAAGACCAAGATGAACCGCACAACCGTCTCCTTTGTGGTGCGGGCTTCCAGCCTGCACCTCTCTTGCCTTCTCAATCCGCGCCCTCCCTGTACAGGCAGGATGCCTGCACCACAAGTCCGGTAATGCGCCCGGCTGCGTGAGCCAGGACGGGGCCTAGAATGCCACCTGGAAGTTCACGACGAAACTGTCGTTTCGCACCTTGTGGAATGACACGTTCGGGGTGTCAACCTCGGGATTGAAAACCCAATTGTAATTCGCCTGGATCTTCGCGTTGTGGCCTTTGATGTAGTAGTTTACGCCGCCGGTGACCACTCTGGTACTGTAGACATCGGTATGAGTAGGGTCAATTGGATCCGCAATCAGCACGTTCTGGAACTCCTGATAGCGGCCGAGGAACTCGAACTTCTTGAGCCAATTTGGGCAGGATTCACGGAAGGCGCTCTCAGACAGCTTATATCCCATTGCGGTATAGAAGCCTGACGTGCTGACAGGCTTGCCGTCTTCCTGTGTGTAAATGGACTTGGCATAAGTGCCGTTGCCGGCCAGGTCAACCACGGAACCCGGCGCCATGCGGTCTCTGAGCAACTTCCATTCGCCTCTTAGCCACAAGCCACTAACTACGTCGCCCGGCGCGTAATAAAGCCAGGCGGAGTGGTCGAAAGCGTTCGTTCGCACGGCTACCAGGCCATTCTCGGGATTTGACAGCGGGGACGGGTTGTTGGAAGTGCCGTGGACGCCAAACAGTGTGCCGCCGCCGATTTCCAGGTCGCCCCAAGTCTTGTCCTTAGAGACCGGCTGCAGCAAGAGGCGGTAGCCAAAATCCTTCTTGTTGCTGGTGTCGGAACGGTTCGCGCCGTCACCGGCCGAACCGAAGAAATTGCCGGCGCCATCCTGGACATTGAGCCAGTACTGGAAGCGCTCGTCCCACCATGTGCCGTGGGCATAGGCGCCCAGAAGATAGTGGGCATCAGTCAAACCGACGAAAGACCGTTCCACGAAGTCCAGTTGGCCGTTTTCACGAATGGATTCCTCGCCCGTGTACTCTTCGAGCTGCCCGATCGTGAAGTCATGGTGCGGAATCACGCCATGATAATTGATGTACCCAAATTCCATCATTCTGGGCACGGTGCCCGCACCGCTCTCCATGTTGGAGATGGTTTTGGTGCTGCCAAAGCCGCCCGGTTTTGTGCTGCCCACGAGACTCTGGTACTCGGGTCCCACGTTGTTGATCGTCTTATATACGGTGCCGGTGTTGACTTGGTTGTCTGTAACCAGCGGGAAGCTGCTGTTCTCCTTTGCTGGATCAATCTGCAGGACGGCACTCACGTTCTCATGGATATCTATTGCGAATGTCAATTGCATGCGGCGAATGCGGAAGCTGCTTTTATCCGAGCCGTCGTTGGTGTCGCTGACGTTGTTCATATTGGGATCATCAAAGAGGGCCCTGTGGTCGGTCTGGAAGCCATAATACCAGTTCTGCAACAAACCGCCTATGCGCAGCTTGCCCTCTCGCGTCTTAGCGGGGGCATCCGGGCCGTAGTATTTGCCGAGCGCCTTATCCACCGCGCTGGGACCGGCCATAGCGGCGGCAGCGTCCTTGTTCTTCCGGAATTCATCGAGTTCCTTCTTCATCGTCTGCCATTCGGTCTCGCTGATTTCAAACGCGCCGGCCGCGGCCGCAAACAGTTGCAGTGTTATCAGCAAGAACCTTCCGTGCTTCCACATGAGCTCTCGTCCCTTTCTGCTCTTAACAACCCCGGATTGGCCAGCAGCCTTCGCTGCTGCTGTGACTGTGCTGTTACATGTACGGCGGAACGGGGCCGGCGGGACACAATGAATTTTCGATTTTGGATTTTTGATTTTCGATTTTCGTAACCGTTCAGTCTGGGCTGCGATCATAAGGTAGCCGTTTCATAATTCCCATTCTTCCCATTCCTCCCATAGAACCTGGCGGAACCCTCCCCGTGGCCGCTTGCCGGCCCGCGCGGTAGGACAGCCTTTCCAGGCTGTCCGGACAGGCTGGAAAGCCTGTCCTACCGCCGCCGCAGCCGCTCCAGTGCCCGATAGGCGCGCTTCTTCGCGGCCTCGGCAGACAAGCCGCACCTGGCGCCAATCTCGTGAAACTCCAACCCGCCGTGAATCCGCAGGACCAGGATTTCCCTGTCCAGCAGGGGGAGTTCCGCGAAGGAGGCCTGAACGATTTGGTTCTCCTCCTGCTCCTCGGCAGGGGAGTCTGCTTCTGGCGCCACCGCGCTGGCCTGGAGATTTGCCTCAGCCTGGGCTTTGCGCTTGCGGCGCAGCAGTTCGTCACGGCAGATATTGCGCAGAATGGTGACCAGCCAGCCGGCGAACGGCTTGCCGGGTTCATAAGACGACCGCGCGCGGATGAGCCGCAGAAAACACTCCTGCACGGCATCCTCCGCCGCGGTTGCATCCCCGAGCATTGCCTGAGCCGCCAGCAGCGCGCGCCCGGTATGGCGGCGGACCAGTTCTTCAAAGAGCTTCTCATCAGCGGAAAGACGAAACGCGGCCATCGCCTCTTCGTCAGTGAGCCGTCCGTATTCCATTACCGCGCTACTCCTGGCGGGGAGCGCTCTGCGGCTGACAGGTCCGGTGACGCACCCCAATTCAGTTTACACCGACATGCAGATTAGGCTTGTGGCATTGGGCGTCCCGCATTGTGCCAAAATTGCGGGCGCGCAATTCAGGGAACTGCGCGACTCGCACAATTCGGCGAAATGTGCGACAATGAAGAGATGGCCTCGTTCTGGTCGAATCGCAACTTAAGCGGCACGCGCGACGCCGTGTTGATACACGGTCTGGCGATGCTTGCAGGCTGCGTCTTCCTCGTGCTGGCCGTTATCCTGCGCCCGGATGACCAAGCCTTCGGCCCGGGTTTGGGCACGGCCCTCTCTGCCACTGGTGTTTTCCTTGTCTGGTCGCTAACGCTGGCTGCGCCGGAGGAGCCTAAGATGCTTGAGACCGTTCGCGCAGCCGCCAGGAAGTGGCTCGACGAGCACAAATAGTGGCGGGTAGTTTGTGGAGCAGAGCCGCGTTTATTTGCGGGTGTCGTCGTAAACACGGCTTAAGTCCCGCAGTCTCAGGTGCAACAGAACTGTGTCAGCAAATGTACCGCGGGCGTCCCGCCCGCTCGTGGCAGGCTGGCAGAGCGCAGGGACGAGGGCGGGCGGGACGCCCGCGGTACGCTCTGGGCCACGCATTTACTGACATGCACCCTTGCGCCTGCCATAGGAATAATGACACTTGATAATGTCCGATCTTGAGCCATAATTCTGAGAAGGAGGTGTGGCCATGCACACGGTTGCAATGAAGAACCTGCACGTACCTCTGCCTGAACCGCTCCACCGGGAACTCCGCGCAGCAGCAGCGCGCGAACGGCGGCCGGCTACTGACTTGGCGCGGCAGGCCATTGACACCTGGCTGGCCGAACGGCGGCGCAAGCTCGTTTACGAGGCGCTTCGGAAGTACGCGCAGGAAATGGCAGGCAGCAGTGCTGACTTGGACCCGCAACTCGAAGCCGCGGGCCTCGCAAACCTTCTCGGCAACGTTGGACATGGGGGCAAGGCGACGTGAAGCGCGGAGAGGTCTACTGGGCGGCCTTGACGCCGCGATCCGGCTCCGAGCAGCAAGGGGCAAGGCCCGTGATCGTTGTGTCTCATGATGGGTTCAACCAGTCTCCAAACTGGCGCTCAGTCATTGTCGTCCCCGTATCCACCTCGAAACTCCAGGCTGCGCGCGGCCCCACCTCAATTCCCCTGCCCGCTGGCGCCGGCGGCCTCAAGAGAGACAGCGTCGCCCTCTGCCACCAGGTGACCACACTGGACAGAGGCAAACTTACCACGAGGCTCGGCTCGTTACCTGCCGAGTTGCTGTCGCAACTTGGCGAAGGTCTCAAGATTGCCCAGGATCTCCCGTAGCGCGGCCCCAAAATCTGGAAAGGGTTCCAGGGATAGGGGCTCCTTGGTTCCAAGAATAGTGAGGCAGGTTTGCCGTAGCACTTCGCTCACCTGTCTCTCCGGATTTCTAAGTACACCGCCGCAGGAATGACTGACCCAGAGCCGCGCGCGTTAGCAAGCGGTCCGCTCCCTTACGGTCGCGGCTCGGATGGGTCAAGGATTTCTGCGGCGCTGTACTAAGGACTTGCAGAACCGCTGAAAGGATGCGATAGGATGACCATGAAAACCGAAGTCCTGGCCCTGCGCCTCAAGGGCGCTGAATACATTGACCCCGCTCACCCCGGCGGCCAGTTGACCCGCAACCTGGCCTTGGAGGAAACGCCGCTCGCCGAACCGCGGGAAGGGGAGGTGCTGGTGGCGCCGCTGTACGTCAGCGTCTGCGGTTCGGATGCGAGCGCCAGCCTGGGCAAGCCGAACTTCTCCTGGGTCGAGCGCCCGCGGACGATAGGCCATGAATTCAGCGGGCGCATCCTGGACTTCGGCCCGCACACCGCGGGCTGGGGCGGCTTCAAGTGCGGCGACCTCGTCACGGCCATTCCGCAAAGGGGCTGCCAGGATCCCCGCTGCCGCGGCTGCCGGCGCGGGCGTTGGAACTACTGCCGCCGCAAACGGATTCTCGGCTTTCATCGCGACGGGGCCATGGCCCGCGCAGTCGTGCTCGAAGCCGACCGCCTGGTGCCCCTGCGCTATGGCCTTACGCCGTTGCAGGGCGCCATAGTCGAACCGTTGTCCGTGGTCGCGCAGGCCATGCACCGCAAGTGCAACATCCAGCCGGGCATGGACGTCGTGGTCACGGGCTGCGGCATCATCGGCCTGATGTGCGCCGAACTGGCCCGGGCGGCCGGCGCGCGCGTGGCGGTCACGGGTCTGGAGCGCGACCGGGAGATGCGTCTGAAGTTCGCCGAGAAACGCGGCTTTCTGCCCATTGTCGTCAGCGAAAAGCAGCCGCTCCATCAGCAGTTGAAGGCCGGCATCCGGGGTCCCAAGGGCGAGCGTTTCGGGGACGAATATGAGGACGGCACGGTGGACGTGTTGCTCGAATGCTCCGGCTCCCCGGCCGCGCTCGGCACAGCCGGGCTGGCGGTCCAGCTTGAGGGCACTGTGTGCGTGCTGGCCACGTATCCCACCACTGTGGTGCTCGAGGCCACGCCGTTTGTCCGGGCAGGACAAGTGCTGACCGGCGTAATGGGCTCCAGCCGCGAGGATTTTGAGACGGCGCAAATTCTCCTGCGCGACGGGCTGTTCCGCGTCGAGGACTACGCCCGGATTTATCCGTTTGAACGCGCGCTCGAAGCGCTCGCCGACAGCATGGCGGCACAGACGCCCAAAGCCATCATGGAGGTGAATCGTCCGTGAAGAAGGTGCTGGGAGCGCCGGCGTCCCGCCGGCCTGGAGGTAAATCGTCCGTGAAGAAGGTGCTGGGAGCGCCGGCGTCCCGCCGGCCTGGAGGTAAATCGTCCGTGAAGAAGGTGCTCATCACCCCTGGGAGCGCCGGCGTCCCGCCGGCCTGGAGGTCAATCGTCCGTGAAGAAGGTGCTCATCACCCCTGGGAGCGCCGGCGTCCCGCCGGCCTGGAGGTAAATCGTCCGTGAAGAAGGTGCTCATTACCCTTGGGAGCGCCGGCGTCCCGCCGGCCTGGAGGTAAATCGTCCGTGAAGAAGGTGCTCATCACCCCTGGGAGCGCCGGCGTCCCGCCGGCCTGGAGGTAAATCGTCCGTGAAGAAGGTGCTCATTACTGGAGGAACTGGCTGCATCGGCGCGGCCACCGCGGCAGCGTTGGCAGGCCCTCCCCCTACCCCCTCCCGCAAGGGGAGGGGGGACACAAGAGCCGAGTTCAATGTTGACGAGATTATCCTGCTGTCGCGCTCGGGGCAGAGCGGCCTGCTGGACCTTTGGTTTCCCCAGGGCCTGGACAACCTCCGGGAGCAGCTCCGGGTCGACCGATCCGACACGAACGGTGAGGTAGCTGAGCCGCTGCACGTCCTTCAATGCCACCTTCACCCGGGAGAACACGGCAAGCTCATCTGCCGCCTGCCTCAGACTCAGGCGGCGCTGGAGGAGCCGACTCTCTTCGTCGACGAGCGGTTTTGCCGCCTCGAGGATCCTCCCGGCTCTCTGCGCGAGCAATTCCCTGTTCGGAGCTTCGCTGCCGGCATCCGCGGCGCCCTCATCGCTCATCCCGAGGAAACGGGCAAGTGACTGGAGCCGGACCTTCAGCTCGGCGGTCTTCTGTTCCTCGGCACTGGGCCCCCCGGCCTCCCGCGCTTCCGTGATGAGCTGAAGGCAGCCGGCGAATCCCAGGGAGCGCATGACGCTGTCCGCATCGCTCCTGAGGACCAGGATCTCGACCTTTTTCATGGGCTCCGTGAACAGCATCAGCGGACCCCCACGATATTCAGGATGTCCTGTTCGGGGACCGAGAGGTGGAGGGCTTCCACGGCGATGCCGAGGAGGCTCGCCTCGTACTCCTTGAGCTTGAAATACGCCACGAGCGGCCCGAGGGTGAAGGGGTTCTGGTGAAAGGCCTGATGTGCGCGGGCGTACAGGGCCTGCGACGCCTTCTGCTCGGCACGCATCGGGTCGGGAGCCAGGAAGGAATCGCCGAGCTGGTCCTCCAGGAGCCAGCCGTACCGCCACTTCCGCCACCCTTCCGGGGAGTCCGGCGGGATTTCGAAAATGTCGGCGATGGCTGCGCGCACGCTGCTGCTGGTCCCCCCGATCAGGAGGCCGAGGGCCTTTCCCGCATCGAGCTTGAAGTAGAACCGCAGGCGAAGAGCCCAAACGACATTCGCAAGGACGATCTCCGCCGTCACGAGACGCAGGACTCCCGCTCGATCCCTGGCCGGGAGCGCGCGGGCGAGCTGCAGGAAGCGATCGTAGTAATCCCTGTCCAGCATGTTCTCAAGCTGTGCAAGAGACACTGTTCGGAGAAGGGGGAGGATCCATGCGTAGGGGCTGCCCTTGATGGCCTTCTCGGGATCCTTCGCGCCCCTGAGCCGGATGCCGGCATACTTGCCCAGATCCCAGATTCGAAGATCGTCCATCTTCCCGTGCACGATTCCCCGCACGACGGACTTCACGTTCTGGTACTCGAGCTTGCGCGCCGTGTGCACGAGAATCTGCGGAGGCTCCTGGAGGTAGTCGAGGACGTATGTCATCGCCTCGATGGACGCGCGGACGATGCGCGCCTCCAGCTCGACAGGCAGGGGTGCCTCCGGCGACTGGGCGCGCTCGCCGGGGAAGAGACGATCGGAGAGTTCGGCAAGGGACTTCAGACGAAGGAGATCCCGGTAGCTGGCTCCGACGAACGATCGCGCCATGATGCCGTAGACCTTCGCCAGGATAAAGGCGTACCGGGACGTGCGGCTCATTTCTCTCCCTTGTCGATGATCGAAATCACGGCAGCGCGGAATGCCGCCGGATCTGTTGGAAGCCGGGACAACTTCTCGCGATCTTCGCGGTTCCTGGCCTCGCGCTCCGCTTCGATACGCGCGCGCTCGGCTGTGAGAGCAGTCTCGTTCTCCGCCGCCCTGGATTTCAGGAGCTCGGTGTGACGCTTCTGGGAGTCCAGGCGGGCCTGCGCGGTACGCCTGCCTGCCTCTTCCTCCGCTTCTGCCACGAGGCCGGCGGCGGTCTTCTCTACACCCAGGAGTTTTTCGAGCATGTCGGACATGGGAGCACCTGTTCCTTCCGCGGACCCGCGGCGTGCTGGAGTCGGCATCCAGCACCGTGCATGCACGGTGGCCCTATATCTCGCGCGAGTCCAGGATCGCCTCGTAGCTGCGGAGCACCTTGTGCACCTGCTCGGGATCGACCGCCGCGCAGGCATCTCGGTAGAAATCCGGATTCTCCACGAGGAGCGCGATCTTTTTCAGTACAGACAGATGTGTACCGGCATCCTCCTCCGAGCTCACGAGAAGAAAGAGCATGTGGACTGGTTCCCCGTCGAGGGACTCATAGTCGATTCCACGATCGGATATTCCCAGAACGCCGATCACGCCGCTCGTGAAGTTCGTTTTCGCATGGGGGATCGCGATCCCGCGCTTGATCCCCGTGGACATTTTGGCTTCGCGCCGTATGATGGCATCCAGGATGTCATCCCGGCAGTCAAGGCCGTAGCCCGTCACCAGGAGATCGACGAGCTCCTCGAAGGCTTCCGACTTGTCTTCCGCCTCCAGATGACACTTGATCCGGCCGGGGACGAAGAGTTCCTGGAGAAGCAGTGCCACCCTACTGGCCCCCGGTGCCGGAAGACGCGGGACTGGGCGCGGGAGTCGTCGCGGGTGCGGGACTTGGCGTCGGTGCCGGGTTGGCCGAAGGCGCGGCAGCGCCGCCCTGGGGAGCGGTGCCGCTGAACGGCGATGAGGCACCGTTGGGCGTCTGCGTCGTGCCGGTCGCGGCCGGCGCCTGGACCCACCAGCTCTGCTGGTTGGTTCCGTTGAGCGCTGCCTGCCGGGCCTTGCTCACCACGTCTCCCGCCGTGGGCGTCCTGTTGATCCATGCCAGCCCGAAGATGCAGACAAGGAACACCCCGGCGAGCGCGGCAGTGAACCGGGTGAGGA
>JBEKKG010000112.1:0-12149 GCA_050010835.1 Planctomycetota bacterium | reverse complement strand
CCACCTGCACCGTTGCCGCAACGTGAGCGACGAGGACAGGGTGCGGAAAGCGCAGCGCGTGGTGCATCGCGCTCTGGGTTCCCTGCGCAAAGACCAGTGCGACGACGGCTCCTGGATCGGGCGCTGGGGCGTGAATTACATCTATGGCACCTGGCAGGTGCTGCGCGGCCTGGCGCTGATCGGAGAAGACATGAACAAGGGCTATGTGCGCCGCGCCGTCGAGTGGCTCAAACACTGCCAGAATCCGGACGGCGGCTGGGGCGAGAGCATCGCCAGTTACGACGACCCCAAGCTGAAGGGCCAGGGCGAAACCACCAAGAGCCAGACTGCCTGGGCGCTGATGGGCCTCCTCGCGGCGAACCAGGGCCACAGCCAGGCCGTGCGGCGCGGCCTCGCGTATCTCCTCCACACCCAGACGCCCGAAGGCACCTGGCAGGAAGAACAGTGGACCGGCACGGGCTTCCCCAAGGTCTTCTACCTCAAGTACCACTACTACCAGCACTACTTCCCGCTGATGGCGCTGGCGCAGTACAGGCGTTACCTGGAGTGAGTGCAGCGGGTCAAGCCTGGTTGGCGGCCGGTTTCGGCCTTCTATGGCCAGGGGCGATGATGCGGTGCTGCAGACACGCGAGAGCCTTCTGCCGGGTTATGCGTCGCTCCTCAGCCCGCAGCAGTATATGCCTTACGGCCGCGCTGAACGTCTCGTAGGAAAGGGGCTTCTCGATGATGCCCACCACGTTCTCCCCGAACTTCAACGCTTGCACTGCGGGATCGCTGGCGCAGCCCGTCACGATCAGGACCGGCGGCAGGCGCTGCGGAAGGAGTTCCGAAATGTACTGGCCGTGGCCATACTGCCTTGAGAGAAAGCCGTGCAATCTGCCCCCATCCATGTCCGGCATGCGGAAATCCAGGGTAATCAGTTCGTAGTTATTATCGTAAAAGAGCTGCATGGCCTCCTGCACGCTGGTGGCAGCGTCGGCATGGTATCCGCCCATTTTCAGGAACTCGCAGATGAGTATCCGTACCGCTGGTTCGTCGTCAATGACCAGGACACGCTTCACGTGTGCTCCTTCGTCCGGCATAATCAGTCCCTCCGTTCTCCGTAACCATTCAGTCCGAGCCGCGACGGTGAGGGAGTCCCGAGGCCTCGGGACTTGCTTACGCGCGTGGCTCGGAGACTGGACGGTTACCGTTCCCCGGCTTCCTTGGCGGCACAGGCCGGCAGGGCGTGGCTCGACACGCGGGCGAACCCGCCGGCGACCACTCGGACCATGGCGCGGCGCAGATCGTCAACCTTGACCGGCTTGGTCAACACCAGGTCAACACCCTTGGGGCGTTCCAGCGTGGCATTCATGAATTCGCCGAAGCCCGTCAGCATGATGACGGTGGTGGCGGGCGCGCGCAGTTTGATCTCGCTGGCGAGCTGGTCGCCGTTCATCTCAGGCATGCTGCGGTCCGTCAGCACGATGTCGAACGCGCCACCCTCGAACATGGTCAGCCCCTCGCGTCCGTCCGCGGCGACGTCTATCTTGCTCACAAGGTCCGACAGGCAGACGCACAGGAAGTCCCTGACGAGTGGTTCGTCGTCCACCACGAGCACCTTGAGATGCTGGAGCGATGCTTCCTTTACGGTAACGGGGAGCGGCTCGCCGCGCGACACGTAGCGTTGCAGCCGGATGGTTACCGAAGTGCCTTGCCCCGGCTCGCTCTGTATGGCCACGCTGCCATCGTGCCGTTTGACAGCGCCAAACACCATCGCCAGACCCAAGCCGGTCCCGCGCAGGCCCTTGGTTGTGAAGAACGGCTCCATGCAGCGCCGCCGCACTTCCTCTGTCATGCCCACACCCGTGTCGCGGACTTCGAGGCACACACGCTCGCCCTCAGGCCACGTGCGTATGAGGATCGTACCGCCCAGCGGCATGGCGTCGGCGGCGTTGAGGATCAGGTTGGTGAACGCCTGGCACAGTTCAGAATCGTTTCCCAGGACGGCAGGCACGTCGCCCAACTCCTGAACCACGGTAATGGTTGAGCCCTTCGCCAAGGCTTCGTTCTTCCATTTCGGTTGGGTCAGCGACACTGCCTGGCTTACCACGTCATTCAATTCCACGGCCTTGAACGCCGCGTGGGGATCGCGGGGGCGGTAGAACTCCCGCAGGCGCCCGACAACCTTGGCTGCGTCACCCGCCGCGCGGTTGATGATCTCCGCGTACTCCAAGACCTTCTCCCGGTTGCCCGCCGCGTCCGGTGCGATGCGCAGCAGTTCGCTGTAGCCCAGGATGGGCATCAGCGAATTGTTGAAGTCGTGCGCAATGCCGCTGGCCATCTGGCCCAGGGCGCTCAGCCGTTCCTGCTGGATGACCCGTTCCTGGCTCTGTCGCAGCTCCCCCAACACTTCCTCCAACCGCTGTGTTTCTTCCGCGAGCAGCGCGGACTGCAGGGCGACCAGCGCGCGCACGCTGATGAGGCCGCAGTACTGCCCGCGTTCGTCCACCAACACCACGTCGTGGTAGAACTCCGGTTCGCGCCGCGCGAGAGACCGGCCCAGCCCCTCCTGCCAGGTCATGCCTTGTTTGAGACTCAGGAACGTCTCCAGCATGTGGTCCCGGACCTGCTTTCTGCCATACACGGAATGCCCGAATTTCGAGCCCATGAGGAACCCAACGGCGGCACGCGAGACCAACCCAATGGGCACGCCTGCATCCACTATGGCTGCGTATTCCTGCCCGCAGCGGCGCAGTTCCTCGTATACCTCGTCCAGTGGTTTCAACGGCGCCACGGCTACAGCGCTATAGATAAACGGCCGCCAGTCACCTGTCCGTGCCTGGGCAACCATTGTAGAAAGCTGGCGAATGTCTGCGCTCACGGCTGCGGCTGCCTCCGGGACAATGAGGAACCTTCTGCACAACATTATAGGACGCGAAGGTGAAAGCTTGATGAGGCGCTTGTTAGTTGCAGGCTAAAGCCGTGAGCTACCCGAAGCGCCCCGTGATGTACTCCTCGGTCTGCTTCTCCTTCGGGTCGGTGAAGATCTGCGCCGTCTCGCCTTTCTCGATCAACTGGCCCAGGTAGAAGAAGGCCGTCCGGTCGGAGATGCGCGCGGCCTGCTGCATATTATGCGTGACTATGACGATCGTGTACTCGTGCGCCAGTTGGACCATCAGTTCTTCGATGTGCGCCGTGGCCACGGGGTCGAGCGCGGAAGTGGGCTCGTCCATCAGGATCACTTCCGGAGCGACCGCGAGCGTCCGGGCGATGCACAGGCGCTGCTGCTGCCCGCCCGAGATCGCTGTGCCAGGCCGATGCAGTTCGTCCTTGACTTCATCCCACAGGGCGGCCTTCCGCAGGCTTTCCTCGACGATCTGGTCCAGTTCCGCGCGCGGCTTGCGCTCGTAGAGCCGGATGCCATACGCGACGTTGTCGTAGATGGACTTGGCGAAGGGATTGGGTTTTTGGAACAGCATGCCGATTTTGCGCCGCAAGGCCACCACGTCGGTGTTCTTGTCCAGGATGTTATCCCCATCCAGCAGGATCTGGCCTTCGTAGCGGGCCTCTGGAACCACGTCGCACATGCGGTTCAACAGCCGCAAAAAGGTGGTCTTGCCGCAGCCCGAGGGGCCGATGAGCGCCGTGATTTGCTTCTCGGGGATGCTGAGGTTGATGTCCTTTAGTGCTTGCTTGGCGCCATACCAGAAGCTCAGGTGGGCGACATGCACGCATTCCACGCTCATTTGCGGCGCTCCTTTGCGCGTGGCAATCTCGAGCTGTGGCCGCGTTGTAAAAGCCGCGACCGATTGTGCGGCTGCATCATCAATGGGGGCCATCGAAACACCTCCTCAAACGACCAAAGCCGTGCGGCCCCGGGACACGTATCGAACGGCCGCGCTGAGCAGCAGGATCATCGCGACCAGCACGAGCATTCCCGCCCAGGCCTGCCGTATCCACTCAGGTTCGGCGGAGGTCGCGTACTGAAAAATCTTGAGCGTGAGGGCCGGGAAGGGCTTCGCGGGATTGTAGACATCGCTGTCATTGCCCAGCGCGGTAAAGAGCAGGGGGGCCGTCTCCCCGGCAATGCGCGCCACGGAGAGCATGATGCCCGTGATGATACCGGTGCTGGCGGCTGGAATCACGACGCCCAGCAGCGTCTGGTACTGCGCGCCCCCAAGCCCCAACGAGGCTTCGCGCTGATGGTGCGGAACCAGGCGCAGCATCTCTTCCGTCGTGCGCGCGATGATCGGGCACATCAGGAACGCCAGCGCGATGCTGCCGGCCCAGCCCGAGAACCCCAGTCCGATCCCGAATAACTGCCCATGCTGGAGCACCACCAGTTCGTAGGCTAAGACGCCCACGACAATCGAAGGCGTGCCCGCCAGCACGTCCACGACCAGGCGCAGGCCGTTGCTGAACCAGCCGGCCTTGGCGTACTCGGAAAGGTAGATGCCGCAGAGCATCCCGAGGGGGATGCCTATGGCGCTGCCCAGACCGATCAGAATCAGCGTCCCGAGGATCGCGTTGCGCATCCCGGTTGGCGTGCCGACCGGACCAGGCAGCTTCGTGAAAAAGTCCCAGTTCAGGCTTGAGGAACCCTTGTAGATAACATAGCCGATGATCATCACCAAAAGCGCGATGGCCAGGATCGCCGCGGCGGCGCACAGCCCTTTGAATGCGGCACTGAATAGCCGCGCGGAGCGGCAGACCTGCCGGATGCTGATGCGCCTCTTCGGCACAGTTGGCTGGGCAGTGGGGGCTGGACCGTTTCGGGCGGCTTCAGCCAGCGCGGCTGGCCCTCCCCCTACCCCCTCCCCGCTGTGGGAGGGGGTTGGCTTTTCCCCTGCCCCCTCCCCGCTGCGGGAGGGGGTTGGGGGGAGGGGCTTTTGATCGGGCGCCTGGCCGCTGGTGACGCGCGTCACCAGCACTCGCGCCAGCCCGTTCAGGAGAATGGTGAGCACGAGAAGCACGAAGGCAATGTACACGAGCGCCCGCAGATAGAGCGGCTTGTCGGCTTCGAGGAACTCGTTGGCCAGCAGACTGGCCATGGTCTGTCCGGGCTTCAGCAGGCTGAGGGAGATTGCGTTGGTGTTCCCGATCACCATGGTAACGGCCATAGTCTCGCCGATAGCGCGCGCAAAACCGAGAATGATGGCCCCGAAAATCCCGAGTTTGCCATAACCGATGACGGCCTTGCCGGCTTGCCACCACGTCGCCCCGAGCGCATAAGCGCCTTCCTCGATTTCCTTCGGGACTGCGCGCAGCACGTCCTGAGTCACGGCGGTGATGATCGGCAGGACCATGATGGCCAGGACCAGCCCCGCCGCCAGCATGCTGAAGCCGTAGGAGGCACCGGAGAAGAGGCCGCCAAGCAGCGGGACATGTCCCAAGGCGCCCTTCAGGAACGGCTGGCCCGTCTTCTGCAAAAAAGGTATCAGCACCGCGACACCCCAGAAGCCGTAGGTGATGCTGGGGATCGCGGCCAGCACCTCGATCAAGAAGGAAACCGGGGTGACAATCCAACGCGGCGCCAACCGTGTGAGGAACAGCGCGGCCCCGAGGCTCATCGGGACAGCAATGCAGAGCGCGAGCAGCGAGGACACCAATGTGCCGTAAATCACCGGCAACGCGCCGAAGTGCATCTCGACCGGATCCCATTCGCTGTGAATCAGGAATCCGAAGCCGTACTCCTTGATCGCGGGATAAGCGCCTGCAAAGAGCACGATCGCCAGCAGCAGCAATAACCCCATCATCGCCAGTGCGCCGGCGGTGCTGGCCCCCTGCACCAGCGTGTCCAGTGTTTGACGAATGCCCACGGGCGCGCTGCGGTGGCGCCTGAACTGCGGCCTCGCGGCCAAAGGGAGGGTTAGTTCTTCAGACAAGTTGCACCCGCGCCAGGAAAATCCCGCCATTGTGGAACGGTAGGACAGGCTTTCCTGCCTGTCGGGACAGCCTGCAAAGGCTGTCCTACCACCGCCAATTTGCGTTCCAGCATTAGTTCAACGCGGCCCCACCGCCCCCTACTTGAGCACTGGCTGGCCATCAAAGACCACGCTCTTGAGCTTGGCTTCGACCTTCTGCTGAGCTTCCTGAGGCAAGGGCGCATAGTTGGGCTTGGCCATTCCCTGGCCCTCGTGAACGCCCCAGTTGATGAACTTCAGCACTTCTTCCGCCGTTTGCCTGTTCTTCAGATAGGACAGATCCTGGTAGATCAGCAGATAAGTGAAGCCGCAGATGGGGTAAGAGTCCCCGCCTGGCGCGTCGGTAATGCTCACCCGCATGTCCTCCGGGAAGCCGCTGATGGAATTTTGCGCCGCGGCAACCACGCCGTCAATCGAGGCCCGCACGGCCTTGCCGCCCTGGTTGACTTGCGCGGCGTAAGGCAGCGCGGCTGTTTCCGCATAAGCCAATTCAACATATCCGATGCCGCCTTCGGCGCCTTTGACGGACGCTGCAACGCCCTGGTTGCCCTTGCCGCCCAGCCCCACGGGCCACTTGACGGAGGTCGCGTTGCCGACAGTCTTTTTCCACTCGTCGCTCGCTTTGCTCAGATAGTTCGTGAAGATCCACGTAGTTCCCGAACCATCCGACCGGTGGGCCACCACGATGTCCTTGTCCGGCAGATTCACGCCGGCATTGAGCGCGCGCAGCTTGGGGTCGTTCCATTTGGTGATTTTGCCCAGGAAAATATCCGCCACCGCGGCTCCGTCCAGCCTGAGTTCCTTGGCTTCAGGCAGGTTGTAGATCATCACGACCGGCCCGGAAACCGTTGGGATATGCAGGATCTTGCCGGGCGCGGCCTGCAACTGCTCGTCAGTCATCGGGGCGTCGGAGCCGGCAAACACAACAGTGCGGTCCGTTATGCCTTTGATGCCGCCGCCTGAGCCGATGGCCTGATAATCAACCTTCACCTCAGGATTCGCTTTGTTGTATGCATCAATCCATTTGGCGTACAGCGGGGCCGGGAATGTGGCGCCCGCGCCCTGGAGCGTAGTACTTTCGGCTCGCGCGGCGCTCCCTATGACGGCCAGTGCAAGTACTGCGGCTAACGCGATTCTCATCTTCTCTCTCCTTTGAGGCTTTGTGTCCCCCCTCCCCTTGCGGGAGCGGGGTGGCGCAAGTTGCCAACTTGCGTTACGCTCCTGGATTCGCTCGTAAGAGCCAGCTCTTCCGTTCCCTCTCGGAGGGAAGGGTGAGGGGTCTCTACGAGCGAATCAACATTGCCAGCCCTCCAGCGGCTGACGCCTTTCCGCGCGCTTCCGACTAAGGGTATTAGAGCAGGAGATAGTTAGGCATTGATGAGAGCAGTATTAAAAATTAGTGAGTGTGTAAGTCTCAGGCAGGTTGGCACTTGCAAGATTCTGGCCGGACTGTCGCGGGTCCGTAGAATCTTCTCTGGACGGCCTGTATGTGCTGCGCGCCACGCTTCTTACTTCTGCGCCCTCCCCGTCAACTGCCCGGTGCCCTTGGTGAGAACATAAGCCGCCTTGGCTTGGGCGTAGTATGACACGCCGCCAATGACGATGGCGGTTTGAATGTAGCGATCAACGCCCTTCTTGCCTGTGGCGATGGTGTTCACGATGCCGTCCGTGTCCAAGCCCGCTGTGTGCAGGCTTGAGCCGCTCAGGGTGATTGCAAGCGTTGCCTGGTCCCCGGATTTCGTCACATGGTTCTTCTTGTCCAAACGAGGCCAGTTGGGGGGTTGTGAACGGCAGAGCGAGTCCTAGAATGCGCGAAGATCAGGCCACCGGAGCGAGGCACACAATGGCAAGCAGACTGGCGCGGCACGTGGTGCTCATCATGACGGACACGCAGCGCGCGGACATGCTCGGTTGCTACGGCAACCTGGAGATGAAGACGCCCTGCCTGGATGCGCTGGCGGCGGGCGGCCTGCGCTTCGATCACGCCTACACGTGCCAGCCGGTCTGCGGGCCGGCGCGCTCAGCGCTCTTCACGGGCGCCTGGCCGCATTCGAACGGCAGTTGGGCCAACTGCATGCCGCTGGGCGCAAACGTGAAGACGGTCGGGCAGCGGCTGCGGGACCACGGCATCCACACGGCCTGCATCGGCAAGTGGCACCTTGACGGCGGGGACTACTTCGGGCTGGGCCGCTGCCCCGACGGCTGGGACCCGGCGTACTGGTACGACATGCGGAACTACCTGGAGGAACTGACGCCCGCGGAGCGGCTGCGCTCACGCCGCACGGAGACCAACCGCGACCCCGGCCTGACGGCGGCCTTCACCTTCGGGCACAGATGTTCGCAGCGGGCGCTGGACTTTCTGCAGAAGCATCACGCCGAGGACTTCTTCCTGGTCGTTTCGTACGATGAACCGCACGGGCCGTGCCTGTGCCCGCGGCCGTATTCCGAGATGTACCGGGATTACGAGTGGCCCAAGAGCCGCAACATCTGGGACACGCTGGCGGACAAGCCGGAACACCAGCGCGTGTGGGCGGGGAAGAGCCTGCAGCAGGATAAGGACGCGCTGCGGATCAGGCCCGCGGATTATCTGGGCTGCAACTCGTTCGTGGACTCGGAAATCGGGCGCGTGCTGGAGGCGCTGGCGCGGTACGCGCCGGACGCGTTGGTGCTCTACACGTCGGACCACGGCGACGCGCTGGGCGCGCACAGTCTGGGCAACAAGGGGCCCGCGATGTACGAGGAAATCACACGCGTGCCGTTCATTGTGCGCTGGCCGGGGAGGACGCCGGAGCGCGCGGCGTGCGGGCACCCCGTGTCGCACATTGACGTGGTCCCGACAATCCTGGACGCGTTTGGCTTGCCGCAGCCTAAGTCGCTGGAAGGGCGGAGCATGTTGCCCACGTTCGGGGCGCCCGAGCTGAAGGCGGGGGACACGGTGTTCATGGAGTTCGGGCGGTACGAGACGGACCACGACGGCTTCGGCGGGTTCCAGCCGATACGCGCGGCGTGCGACGGGCGCTGCAAGCTGGTGTTGAATCTGCTGGCCGGCGACGAACTGTACGACCTGCAAGCCGATCCCCAGGAGCTGGCGAATCTGATTGCCGCGGCGGAGTACGCAGCGGTGCGGAACGCGCTGCACGACCGGATACTGGAGTGGATGAACCGGACCCGCGATCCGTTCCGCGGCTACTACTGGGAGCGGCGGCCGTGGCGGACAGACGCGCGGCCGGCGACGTGGGATTACACCCTGATGACGCGCCAGCGGGAGAACGAGGAGTACGAGCCGCGGCAGTTGGACTACAACACGGGACTGGAGATGCAGAAAGCCGTGCGGCCGAAGGGCTGAGCTGGGGAAAAAGGCGGCTGTGCCTGGTTTCCTGGAACTTTTGGAACTGAGTGGTGGCCTGTCACCATATCTACCATATCTCCCCGTGATGTTATCTGGACGGTGCAAGTGCAAATGGGGACATGCCATTGCAAGATTGCGTGGTTCACGGCTGCAGCGGCTTTCCCATTTTGTCAACCCCCGTAATCCTTCGGCAGCCCCTTCACGATCTTCACCGTCTCGACGCTGACGCGGACGACTTGGCCCACCAGCCGGACGATGTACTCTTCGTCGTCCGGGCGGTTGGGGTCGGAATTGATGCCGCTGCGCTGGTCCTCGCTCACCTGGTACTGGTCAATGACCCACTCGAGCGCGCTGCGGTTGCCCAGGCGGTACTCGAAGACTTCCGGCGGGATGCCGGCGAGTGACAGGGAATCATTGACCCAGAGCACCGTCTTTTCCTTGTTGAGTTTCATCTTCTCAACGCGGTACGACAATGGCGTGCCCTGTGTCTCAAGCCACTTCAGCGGCCACGGTTCCAGCTTTTCGTAATCCAGGTGCAGGGCGGCCAGTTTCTTCCCCGCTTCCGCGAATGCCCTGAAGGCTTCGGGCTTGGCCAGGGGGATGCGCGGGAGTTCGCGTTTCAGGTTGTCGGCGAACCTCTCACGGTAGCCTGGATCGTGCAGGATGGCGTAAACGTAGTAAAAGATGTCCCACTTGCTGAGGCGGTTGTCCTGGCAGCGTTTCCTGAACTCCGCCAGTGCCCAGTCCGTGATGTTCTCCCGCCTGTTGGTCCCGTCTTCGTTGTAGACGTAGAAGGGGAAGCACTGCGAACCGCCTTGCGGCAAGAAGTCAACAAGGGTTCTCGCCGCCAACACAAACATCGGCCATTCCGTGCCAACCTTGACCCAGATTATCCGGTTCTCTTCCTCCGTCGCCGCTGTGGGGAAAAAGTGATGCTGCAAATGGATGCTGTTTATGAACAGATGCTCGAAGTATAGATTGCTCATCACGAAAGGCCGGTAAAGCGCACGACGCATTCGCCGGGGCTCAAACTTACCATACCTGAGCGCAGCGAGGTGCCCTTTTAGGGTGCTGTCCCACTTCACTTTGGAATAGTCAACGAAGTGGTCAATCTGTCGGCTCTTGTCGCCTCTCTTGTACCTGTCCACCTCCGCATTGTACGCTTCGGTGAAGGCTTCCATACGAGATAGAACGGCATCGCGGTCGTAGCCGTAGACCACGTTGTCTCGATTGGACTTGATGCCGCCACAGTACAACTTGAAGACTGTTGGCGAAGCCTTGGAACGTTTGGTTTTCGCGGCCTTGCTGCCTAATGGCAGAAATGAGCCGAACTCACCCCCGTTCTCCGGCACCAACCACCGGTTCCTGTCGTCCGGCTCCAGCGTCCGCCACTTCACGTCGCGGATAGTGGTCTTCTGGTCAAGAAACGCGCACTTTTCCTCCCTGCGCCAGTCCTGGGGCACGCGGTGGTATCTGATAAGCGTATCTCTGTGTTTGATTTGCCGGACCGCGACTGTAATGCCCACCCCGACTCGGATGCCAAAGACATTGTGCGTCGTGCCGCTGAGCTTCGGATTCTGGCGCACGTTGCCGTGCAGATCCAGATGGTAAATGCGCGTGAAGTCTTCGGCCAAACGTTTCCTCATGCCGTCGAATGCAATCTGGTCCACGAAACTGTTGTTGGAAACGAAACAGACAATCCCGTTGCGCGGCAGCAACCTGTCCACAGCCCACCGGAAAAACTTCACGTACATGTCGGACAGCGCATTCTTGTTGGTGGCCTTCGAGTCCTTTGCGTAGCTTTCCTTGATCCGTCGGTCAATCACCAGGTACTTCCGGTTCTTATTGTTGTCGTTCTCGTTTTGCTGCCAGGCGTTGTAAGGCGGATTGCCGATGACAACGGTAATCTTAGCTTCTTTCTGCCGCTCAACGCGCCTGGTGTTGGCCTCCGTCATGAACGCGAACTGGCCCTGTGGGTGCTCCGCCATCTCCAGCGTGTCCACAAAGCACAGCCCCTCGAACGGCTCGTACTTTCCGGTCAGTTCATAGTATGCGTGCTCGATGTTCAGGGCGGCGATGTAGTACGGCAACAGCATCACTTCGTTGGCGAAAAGCTGCTCGCGATACATGCGCGGCAAGTCCTTTTTCGGTATCCGCCGCATCAGGTTGACGATGAAATTGCCAGTCCCCGTGCAAGGATCGAGGATGTGTACGCCCGGCGACCCCAGCGGCAGGCCGAACTCCTTGTCAAGCAGTTCCGCGACGCTGGCGCACATAAAGTCCACAATCGGCTGCGGCGTGTAGACGATGCCGTGTGTGTCGGCCATCTTGACGCAATAGCCCTGGAAGAAGCGCTCGTACACCGTGTTGATGAAGTGTTGCTTCTCAGTGAACTCACTGGTCGTGCGCGAGGCTTCCTCGATGGCCCGGTAGAACGGGTCCAGTTGCCGCACGAACTCATCGCGGTTGAAGGCGGTGCTGGCCAGGGCCTCAATCACCTCCTCCACTTCGGCGGCGATGGCGTTGCGGCGGGTGAACTCCGGGTTGTTGAAGATCGTGCGGAAGAGGCGCTCAGTGAGGAGGTGCTGGACGAGCATCTCGTCCACGGCCGCGCGGCTGAGGTTCGGATTGATGGAACTCTGGCACAGCGCGAAGAAGCTGCCAAAGGCCTTCCCGAATTCGGGATTGTCGGTGTGCGCCTTCTCGATCAGTCCCGCCAGGCCCCGCGCCAGTTCCGGCACGCGCGTCTTGAACTCCTCCACCGCATGATCGAAGCGCTCGATCTCCGGCTCGGCATAACTATAGAAGTGGTTGAGCAGGTCGGCGAGTTGTTGCGGGTCATGCAACTCCACGCGCATGACTTCGAGCTTGTTCTGGTACAGGACCGCCGTGTT
>JBEKKG010000111.1:0-12177 GCA_050010835.1 Planctomycetota bacterium | reverse complement strand
CTCTGCTGGAAGCGCTCGCCAACAACATCGGCACCAAAGAGCGGCTCGACCTCCTCTACCTCCTGACCTACTGCGACTCCGCTTCCGTAGGGCACGGTTCGTTCCCCGCCTGGAAAGATGCGCTGCTCGAAGAACTGTATCTCGACATTCTGGCCAAACTGCCCGCCGGAGCGCCGGCCTCCCCGCCGGCCGTGGGAGCGCCGGCGTCCTCGCCGGCGAGCGAGCAGAGCGGACGGGCCGGCGGGACGCCGGCGCTCCCAGGCGCGCAAGCGTCCCCGCTTGCGGGCGAGCAGAGCGATCTGGAAGCCAGCCTGCTGGCCTGGGCCAAGGATGACGCTGACAGGTTGCTGGCCGTGGAGCATTGCCGCAGCGTGCCGCCGCGCTACCTGGTCGAGGTCACCGTGGACGTGGCCATACTGCATCTGGAAACCCTCAAGCGCATGCGCGCCAGTGGCAAAGGAGCTGCGACCGCGGTGCGTTCCTCGGGCGGGCTGATGGGCATGTGGTTGGTTTCCACGGACATGCCCAAGCGTTTTTCGCAGATTTGCGGGGCGTTCCTGGGACATGGCGTGAGCATCATCTCGGCCATCGCTTATACCCGCTCCGACGGGATTATCTTCGATCACTTCCGCCTTGCGCCGGGAGCGGATACGAGCCGGTTGGACGAGCAATACTGGTCCCGCCTGGCCGCGAGTGTCGAAGACACGCTCGCCAACAAGGAGGATTTCCTGAAGAAGATCGAGGCCGCGCGCCGCCGCATCCCACTGGCGCCGCGCATGCTGCGCAACCTGGTGCCGGAAGTGCGCGTGGACAACAAGCTCTCCGGCAAGTTCACGGTGGTGGACGTCCTCTGCGGCGACCGCATCGGCCTGTTGTACGGCCTCAGCCGCGCGCTGGGCGATTTGGGCTGCGACATCCATTTTGCCAAGATCGCGACCACCCAGGGCGTCGTGACGGACGTCTTTTACATCACCGAGGTTGGCGGCGGGCAGGTGACGGACACGGAGAAACTGCTGAACATCCGGCGGCTGCTGAAGGCCGTGGCGGCGGACTTCCAAGAGGCGAAAAGATGAAGAGGTGAAAGGGTGAAGAGGTGAAGAGGTGGGCGGAGGCAATTTCATAATTCCCATTATTCCCATTCCTCCCATTGTTGCGTCTGGGAATGGCCGAACGGTGTAGTCCTTGGAGTGCCTGCGTTGCTTTGAGAAGAGAATTGGAGGTGCCCATGTCCCGCACACTGATCCTTGCTTGTTGCGCAGCTCTCGCCGGCGCCGCGTTTGGCGCTGAAGAGCCGCTGAAGGCCCTCATCGTTGACGGCCAGAACAACCATAACTGGAAAGTCACGACCCCGCTCTTGCAGAAGGCGCTGGAAGCCTGCGGCCGTTTCACCGTGGAGGTGGCCACCACGCCGCAGGACAAGACGAAGATGAGCGAGTTCAAGCCGGATTTCTCCAAGTACGCTGTCGTCGTCTCCAACTACAACGGCGAGCTGTGGCCCAAGGAAACCTGCAAGGCGTTCGAGGATTACATGGCCGGCGGCGGCGGACTGGTCAGCGTCCATGCGGCGGACAATTCGTTCCCGCAGTGGGTGGAATACAACAAGATGATCGGCCTGGGCGGCTGGGGCGGGCGCAACGAAAAGTCAGGGCCGATGGTCCGTTGGCGCGACGGGCAGATTGTGCGCGATACGCAGCCTGGCGGCGGCGGCGGCCACGGCGCGAACCACGAGTACTGCGTGACCACGCGCAACGCGGAGCACCCCATCATGGCGGGGCTGCCTGAGGTCTGGAAGCACACGACCGATGAGCTCTATGCCACACTGCGCGGCCCGGCTGAAAATTTAACTGTGCTGGCCACTGCCTACGCCGACAAGTCCAAGGGAGGTACCTGCGAGCACGAACCCGCGCTCTTCACCATCGCATACGGCAAAGGCCGCGTCTTCCATACGATCCTGGGCCACGATGACAGGTCCATCAAATGCGTCGGCTTCGTAACCACCTTCCAGCGCGGCGCTGAATGGGCCGCCACCGGCAAAGTGACGATCCCCAAGCCGGACAACTTCCCCACAGCCGAGAAGTCCGTCGTCTGGGAATCGCCGGTAGAGAAGAAATAGCTCAACACAGAGGACACAGAGGAACGCAGAGGGGGTGAAGAGGTGAGGGGGTGAACAGGCGTCACCCAACACGCAATCACCTGTTCATGCCGTTCCTCTGCGAACTCTGCGCCCTCTGCGTTGAATCAGTTGTCGTCAATCCAGCCCGAAATGGTCCTCCACCAGGTCGCTTAGCGCGTCCAGCGCTTCCTGGGCATCTTTGCCCCGGGCGCGAAAGATGAAGGAGTGATCGTCTTCAGCGGTAGCGCGCACCATGTGTGCGGCGAACTCGATCATGTCGAGGATGCTCTTGCAGTTGCAGTCCACCTGGTCTTTCAGCGCCCGCACCTCGGCATTATAGCGGCTGGCCACCTCGACAATGCGCTGTGCCGGCCGCATGTGCAGGTTATGCTTGTTCTTGAGGTTGATAGTTTTTTCCAGCCAGATCACGGTGATTTTGCACTCCTGTGGCGCGCCGCAGCCCACTGGCCGCGCCGCCCGTCCATTAGAAGTATGCCTGATGGGACTAAAAAGCAAGGCGCTTAGAGGCATTAGGCTTGAGGCTTGAGGTTTTGCCTACGATCCGTACCCCCAAAAAAGAACCAGGCCTCACGCCACAAGCCTCACCCCTCACCCCTCGCCCCTCGCCCCTCAAGCCTACTTCGTGTTGAGTATCTCCACCAAGGCTTCCGCCAGTTTCTGCGTGTCGTGGCGCAGCGGGAACGCCGGATTGACCACGTCCCGCGCCAGCATCTTAAAGGGCGCGCCGGCGTAGCGCTCGGGGTCGTAGCGCACGGGCTGGGCGTTTTTTTCCTTGGCGGCCAGGCGTCCGGTGTCGCCGTGCCGGCCATTGTTCACCAGGACGAAATCGTACACGCGGTGGGGAAAGGTGTGTTCGTCCAAGGCCTTGAGGATGTCAGCCAGATCGTAGCCCCGCGTTTCCCCTTCGTAGGTCATGATGTTGCACACAAAGACCTTCTTGGCGCGGCTGCGGGCCAGCGCCTCGGGCACTCCACGGATGAGCAGGTTGGGAATCACCGAGGTGTAGAGGCTGCCCGGCCCGATGACGATCAGGCTGGCCTGCTCGATGGACTTGGCGATGTCCTCGGCCACCGGCTGGGGGTCGGGACGCAGTTCCAGTTTCTTGATCCGTTTGTCCGTCTTGCAGATGAGCGCCTGGCCGGTGGTTTTCGTCTGGTCCTCATGCGTGGCCACCAGCAGCACGCGTTCGAGCGTGGCAGGCAAGACCTGCCCGCGGACGGAAAGGATGCGATTGGCCTCGCGCACGCCTTCGCCGAAATCCCCCCGGATGCGCGCCAGGGCGGTGAGAAAGAGGTTGCCGAAGTTATGCCCGCCCAATTCGTTCTCCGGGAACCGGAAGTCCAGCAGCTCACTCATCAACGGCTCTTCATCCGCCAGCGCGATGAGGCACTTGCGGATGTCTCCCGGCGGATTGATGCCCAGTTCCTGCCGCAGCTTGCCCGAACTGCCGCCGTCATCCGCCATGGACACTATAGCCGTGATGTCGCGCGAGTAGCGCTTCAGGCCGGTGAGCACACAAGAGAGTCCGGTGCCGCCGCCGATGGCCACTACTTTCGGCCCCGAGGCCAGCAGCGCACGTTCGTAAGCGGCTTCCACCAGTCCCTTGCGCGCGCCGCGCCGGTCCACCAGGCCCCACATGGACTTGATCAGGCGATATATTCCGGTGATCAGGCAGAAGGCAAAAAGGACGAACCCGACGGCGGCGGCGACCAGGAGACCGTGGCCCCAGGGGTCAAGCCGGGCTGAATCGGAAGTGGTCAAGTACAGCCAGAGCGCCCACGAGGAGAAAAATGCAAACAAGGCCCCCAGGAAGATCACCGCAATCCAGCGTTTGATCCTCAACCCGGGGCGCAGCCATTTGACCAGCTTGCCGAAAGACATGACGGCCAAAAATCAAAGAGAAACCAAGAATGCCAAGCAGCCAATCCTGCAAGACAGACGCGCCTGCCGCGCGTGCGGCTACGGCATTCCGGATTTTTTATACTTGGCGCGAGAGAAATCCAGGCCTCAAGCCTCAGTTTCCGCCGAGCGTTTCGTCCGCTTCCTTCAGGAGATCGCGCAACACGGCTACATCTTTGGCTTCGCGCATGAACTTCACGAACTTCTCGTCGCGCACCAGCCGTGAAATGTAGGCCAGCGCCTCCAGATGCGCTCCGGAAGCGCTCTTGGAGGAGAGCAGCAGGAAGAGCACCTGTACCGGCTCGCCGTCCAGGGCGTCAAAGTTGATGCCCTTCTTGGAGCGCCCGAACGCGCCCACGAGGTCGGTAACCGAATCGTGTTTGGCATGCGGCACGGCTACTCCGGCGCCAATCCCCGTGGAACCAAGTTCTTCCCGATCCATCAAGGCCTTGATGACCTTCTTGGAAGCACTCTCATCCACCTTGCCGGTCTTGACCAGCGCCTGGACCAACTCCTTGATGACCTCTTCCTTCTGGGTCGCCTTCAAGTCATCCAGGATGCCGCCTTCAGGAATGATGTCGCTCAACTTCATCCGTACTGTCTCCAGACTACGCACGCCAAGAACCGTAGGACAGGCTTTCCAGCCTGTCCGGACAGCCTGGAAAGGCTGTCCTACCTCGCCTGTCCGGACAGCCTGGAAAGGCTGTCCTACCTCGTCTGTCCGGACAGCCTGGAAAGGCTGTCCTACCTCGTCTGTCCGGACAGCCTGGAAAGGCTGTCCTATCCCACTTTACTGCTGCTGCTGCTGTTCTTCGTCCTCTCCCGCGGCCGCTTCGCCGGGCGTTTCCACAACCCCGATGGCGCTGAGCGCCTCATCGCGCTTCTGGCCGCGCATGACCGGGTGCAGCTTGGCCTTGTACTTCTTCAATCCTGCCAGCAGCTTCTTCTCGGCCTTGTCAATCGCTGCATACAGGTCCTCAGCCTCGCCTTTGGCCACCAGCGTGGAACGCCGCGCCACAGAACAGACGAGCTCAACCGAGTGCCGCCGGGCGTCCTGGACGTCCAGGATGACGTGCAAGCGGTGGATCCCGTCGAAATACTTGTCCAGCCTCCCCAGTTTTTCTTCTACATGCTGCTGTATTGCCTCGGTTATCTTGAAGTGCCGCCCTTCAATCTTCAGCTCCATCACTCTCTCCCAGGACTGTCAACACCCCCCCACATCCACCACCGGCTGCATACTTCTTCCTGCGCATCGGGGACTGGCTCACCAGTGCTTTATACTAAGATGACTGCGGCAAAAGTAAAACGTAAAATGGGGGAGTTTGTGATACACAATGCGCTTTGAAGGGGAAACAACATGAGACGCATTCGTTTTGGTTTGCAGGGGGGCTTGAGCGCCGGCGACCTGCGCACGGTGCATGGGGAAGTCCTGCGCGTTTTGGAACGGGTTGGAATGGAATGCCAGCACCCGCGCACGCTTGCGGCGGCCGCGGGCACTCCGGGGGTCAGGGTCGCTGGCCAGCGGGTCTATTTCAAGCCGGACTTCGTTGAGGAGTTGGTGGCCGCCATCCGCCGCGAAAACCCTGGCGAACCGCTGGGCGAAGAGATCACGATCTCCGGGCCTTGGAACTGTCTGAACGTGATTGATCTCGAGACCGGCGCCGTGCGCCCGACGACGGCCGCCGACGTGCGGCAGATGTTCAAGCTGGTTCACGCCGCCCGCGCGGGCTGCATCTGCCCCGTTTATCCTCACGATCTGCCGCCCAGGCTGCAGGTCCTCTTTCTGGAGAAGGCGGCCCTGGAGCTGACAGAAGCGGAAGGGCAGCAGCTTGAGTTCTCCGACCCGGAGATGTTGGAGTACGCTATCGCCATGTACCGGGCGGCAGGCAAACCGTACCACCTGCACGTTCAGTTCCCGGTCTCGCCGCTGCGGACGAACACGCTGGGGCTTGAGCAGATCTGGAATTACAAGGACCGCGCCGGCGTGCGCGTGACCGCCCTGGCGGCGCCCATACCGCAAGCCGGGCTGACGGCGCCGCTCTTCATGCCCGGCGGACTGGTGCTGGCCGTCGCGGAGGCGCTGGGCGCCTGCGCGCTGGTGCGCATCATCGGCGGGGGCAGGCTGGCCTGCCATCCGCAGTTCCGCCTCGATCTTTTCGATATGCGCGACCAGAACATTGTCTATGCCTCGCCGGACCATATCCTCGTCCAACTCCTGCTCAAAGACGTCTACCAGTTCTACTATGGGCGCCCCAAGCCGGGCCACTTCCTCCAGTGCAACGCCAAGCGCTGCGACGCGCAAGCGATCCTGGAACGCACGGCCTATCTGCTGACCCTGGCGCTGGCCGGCGAGCGGCGCTTCTGCCTGGGCGCAGGCCAACTGAGCATGGATGAGGTCTTCAGCCCGGCCCTGTTCGTGATTGACCAGGAGATCGCCAGGTTCCTGACGCACATTGTCCGCGGCATCGGCTGGGATGAGCGCGCAGGGCTTGCGTTCGAGACCATCGCGGAAGTCGGGCCGGGGGGCGAATTTCTCTCGCACCCTACCACGCTGGAGACTTTCCGCGAACTGTTCGATTCCTGGCTCTTCCGGCGGATGGGAGTGAACAAGTGGCGCGCGGCGGGCGAGCCGGCGATCGAGGCGCTGGCGGCCGCGCGGGCCAAGGAACTCATTGCCTCCCACAGCCACGCTCTGCCCGCCGCTACGCAAGCGGAGATTGACCGGATTTACGCGGCTGCGGAAAAGCTGGCCAGGGAAAAGGCAAGTCCCTGAGTGCAGCGGGTGCATGTCAGCAAATGTACCGCGGGCGTCCCGCCCGCTCGTGGCAGGCTGGCAGGGCGCGAGGACGAAGGCGGGCGGGACGCCCGCGGTACATTTGCTGACATGCACCCTGGGTGCAGCTCCGCAGGGAAAAGGACTGGTTTTTCAGCCGCCTGTCTTATACAAAAAGGAGGAGCAACAGGAACGCGTGCAGGGAATGCCCGTAGCGGGCCGGGAAGCCGGGCTGGTTGCAGCTTCCTTCAGATCCTGTTAGCAGCCACGGAGCGAGCGAAAGGCACAGTCCAATGCCGGGAGTGCCTATATTTATTGAGGCCGAGGAAACGCGCATGGACCAGCAGCTCCGTGTTTGCTCGAAAGTGCTGGAGTTGCTCCGGGAAAAGCAGATTGCGCCCCTCGGGCTGGCCGGCACCGTTGAAGAAGTGCGCGATGTCCTGGTGCAACTCAAGAAGAACCGCCTGTCGCCGGGCATTTTCGTCATCAACACCTTCGGGGCCAAGGACATTCTTCCCGGCCTCAACCCGCTGATGGGCGAGGTGCCGGCCCTTTTTCTCCGGCGGCAATTGTTCGCGGGCAAGAGCGGCTTGGCGGACATAATCAAAGCAGATGCCTCGAAGAGCGCCACGACCATGATAGCGCAGGGCAGGGGGACGCCGCGGCTCACCGCGGTGTGGCCGTACGGCAGCAAGAACTCCTACGAGACCGCCAAATACGCCGCCGGCGTGTTGTTTCGCTTCCTCCAGGACGGAGACTTCACGGGTATCGCGTCGGCCGCCAAGGCAGCGCAGATCCAAGCCAAGGGGGGCTCTTAGCCCGGATAATTCACCACAGAGACACAGAGACACAGAGACACGGAGACACGGAGTGAAGAACGGTCCAGGCCATCATTGTGTTCAATCTTCCTGCTGTTCTCTGTGCCTCTGTGTCTCTGTGGTGAATAATGGACGTTAGCCATCAGATGTTCACGCTCTTGAACTGCGGCAGGTAGTCCTTGTTCCTCTTGAACATCTCCCGCACCATCTTGCGGATTTCGGCCAAGGACAGCACGGCGGCGGTCAACGGATCGTAGGCGATGGCGTGGTAGACCATCTCAGCATTGCCCGTCAGGGACGCTTCGACGGCCATCTCTTCGACCGCCACGGTGATGTTGTTCAGCGCGGCGCACTGCGGCGGCAGCGGCCCGACGTGGATCGCCTCCAGGCCCTTGAAACTGGCCAGCACCGGCACTTCCACGCACGCGCCGCGCGGCAGGTTGTCAATCAGCCCTGCGTTGGCCACGTTGCCGTTGAACTCGAACAGCTCCCCGCCCAGCCAGGCATTGATGATGTAGGTGGCGTATTCGTGGCCGCGCTTGAGGTTGAGCGGCTTGGGGTCGTCAAGCTCCCGCTGGATGTCCTTGCGCCAGGTCCTCTCGCGCTTGCTGTAGCCCTCAACGATGTACGATTCCTTGCCGGGGTTCCAGCCGGTGCCGTGCGTGCAATACTCCTCGAGCAGGTCTTTGCGCTTGCGGAACCACCAGTTGTACTCGGAATTGTGGCCGCTCGATTCCGTGACGTAGTAGCCGAGCTGCAGGAACATCTCGTTGCGCACCTGTTCTTCGTTGTAAATCTTCCTGTCGCGGCTGACGACTTCGCGCAGTTTCGGGTACAGGTCCCGGCCTTTGTGCTCCAGCCGCACGTACCAGGACTGGTGGTTGACGCCGGCGGAGGTGTAAACCATTTCCTCATAAGGCACGCCCACCCACTTGGCCAGCATCATGGCCGTGCCCTGGACGCTGTGGCACAAGCCCGAGATTTTCATCTTGGATTTGCGCTGCATGGCGCGGCAGAGCATGGCCATAGGGTTGGTGTAATTGAGGAAGATGGCATTGGGGCACAGCTCTTCCATGTCCTTGACGAATTCCAGCATCACCGGAATCGTGCGCAGCGCCCGGAAGATGCCCGAAGGCCCGCGCGTGTCCCCGATGTTGGTGCTGACGCCGTACTTGTTGGGGATCAGGATGTCGTATTTCCAAATGTCCACGCCACCGGCGAGGATGGTGCAGAGCACCGCATCGGCCCCCTTGAGCGCCGCGCGCCGGTCCGTGGTCACTTCAATCTTGGCCGGGTAGTTGCCCTCGCGGACAATGCGCTCGATGAACTTGCTGATGTACCCCAGCCGTTCGGGGTCAATGTCCAGCAGCACGATTGTGGCGTCGCGCAGCAGGGGGAAGGTGAGCAGGTCGCGCACCAGGCCCCGCGTAAAACCAAAACTTCCCGCTCCGATGAAAACGATTCTTGCCATGCCAGCCATTCCTTTCGCAAGGTTGAGCCAAGTAATGCCGCCGGGAACAAGGAACACCATTATGACAAGGCGCGGGGAGAATGCAAATTGCAACCGTCCAGTCCGAGCCGCGACCGTAAGGGAGCGGACGTTGCCGCTTGCTCACGCGCGCGGCTCGGAGACTGTGGGGCAAGTTGCCAACTGGGTGCATGTCAGCAAATGTACCGCGGGCGTCCCGCCCGCCCGTGGCAGGCCGGCAGGGCGCGAAGACGAAGGCGGGCGGGACGCCCGCGGTACGCTCTGGGCCACGCATTTACTGACATGCACCCTTGCCAACTTGCCCCACTGAGAATGCCTTGCAAAAAACCCTTGCCGCGTTATCACCATAGCCGTCAACCCAGGGCCAGAGAACCATGAACATGCCAAGACGAAAATTCCTCCACGCCACGGCCGCCGCGGGCGCAGCGGTCCTTGTCCAGAGCGCTCCCGCGCGCGCGGACGAGGCCCAGCCCAAGCCGCGGGTCGGCTCGCAGCTCTACGGCTGGACCCAGTACTACCAGCGCGACAAGAAGAAGTGGGACATGGACGAGGTGCTGTCCGCGATCCGCGAGGCGGGCTACGACTATGCGGAAGGCTCGATGGACTCCGGCACGCCGGCAAACAACGCCAAGCTCGCCGAACTCATGAAGAGCAAAGGCTTGACTCCCGTGTGCCTCTACACCGGCGGCCGGCTGATTGAAGAAGCCAAGGCCAAGGAGACGGTGCAGCGGCTGCTCGCCGCGGCCAAAGTGTGCGGCGAGGCGGGCTTCACGGTCATCAATTGCAACCCCGACCCCATCGGCCGCGCCAAGACTGACGACGAGTTGAAGACGCAGGCCGCGGCCTTGCAGGAGTTTGGCGAGGGGCTGCTGAAGCTCAACATGCGGCTGGGCATCCACAACCACACTCCCGAGATGCAGAACGGCGCCAAGGAGTTTCACACCACGTTCAAACTGACCGACCCGAAAGCCGTGGGCTTCAACTATGACGTCCACTGGGTCTACCGCGGCGGCATCCAACCCGCCGACGCGCTGCGCGACTACGGCGCGCGCGTGGTCTCGTGGCACCTGCGGCAAAGCCGCGACAAGGTGTGGTGGGAAGACCTCGACACGGGCGATATTGATTATGCGGCTATCGCGGCCTATGTGAAAGAGCACAAGCTGCCGCAGATTTACTCAGTCGAACTGGCCCTTGAGGGCGGGACGAAGATCACCCGCTCAGCCCTGGAAAACCACCGTCGCAGCAGGGAGTTCGTGCGGCAGGTCTTTGGGGTTTAGCTAAACACAGAGGACACAGAGGACACAGAGAGAAGAGAAAGAACTTTTCAAATTCGTTATCTGCGTTTATCTGCGTCCATCTGCGGTTTCAGATGCAGGGGAAGGGGGCGTCTCATGCTCTGGGTGCGCGCAGCCTTAACCTTGGTGCTGGTTTCCATCTTGTGTACCGGCTGCATGGTGCAGTCCATGAACCCCTACTACACGCAGAACTCATTAGTCGCCTATCCCCAGGTGGTCGGTCGGTGGCAGTTGGTGAAGGAGCGGGGGAGGGACTTGGCGAACACGAAGGACAAGATTGTCATTAACCCTTGGACAATCAGGGCGACCAGACTTGAGCAGGAAGAACTCGAGGCGGGACTGGGCACACGAATCTACGTGGTGACGTCCTATGACCAGAGCAACCGCGAAGGGAAGCTTAGGGCCATATTCTTCACTGTAGGCGACGAGACTTACTGCGACGTCACTTCGGCCCCCGAGCTCAAAGTCAATACTTACTCTAGCATCACTACGCTTCGGTTGCACCTCCTGCTGAAGGTCGAGTTGAAGGACGATGTGCTGCGTTTGCGCTTCATTGACCGTCAGTGGTTGCAGACGGCCCTCGAAAGCAAGGAGATTGTTTTCCCAGTCCTCGGCGATGAAAGAAATGCGATCCTGCTGAATGCCACCTCGCCGCAATGGAAGGCTTTCCTGGAGAAATACGGAAAGACCGAAGGCGTGTTCTCAAATGATAACCCCATGGAACTGAAACGGATCAAGGACGAACCGCCCGCCGAAGAGAAGCCCGCCGAGGCAAAGCCAGCGCAACCGTAACGATAAGGACCATTTTGGATTGCATCGGGCTGGAAGTTCAAATCGAAAATCGAAAATCAAAAATCGAAAGATTTACGAGACTGTAGCAAGGATACCGGGAATCCAACGCAACTGCGCTATTGGCCTCGGAGAGGCCAAGGATGGTAGCCGGGGGGCAAGCGAAGCGCAGCCCCCGGATTGCGTCGCGAGAATAGGAGCGCCCTGGAAGGGCGCCGGAGAAGCTCCCCTTCGTACCGGTTCCAGCGCCCCTGCCGGGGCGCCTCGATTTTGCGTCAGGCTACCGGGGGCTGCGCCCAGCATTCGCTGGGCTTGCCCCCGGCTACCCTCCGCCGTCCCTCCGGGACGAAATTGCGGGCGGCACAAAGGCGAGGCCCAGGCGAAGCCCGGTAACGTTGCTACAGTCTCAATATTACTCAGTCTCGTGCCCTTCCATCGCCGAGCCGCGCGCCATAGCCAGCCGGCCCGTGCGGGCCATCTCCTTGACGCCGTAGGGGCGGACGATGTTGAGGAACGTGTCTATTTTCGTCTCCGGGCCGACGAGGGAGATCAGCACGTCCTTGAGGCCGATGTCCACCACGTTGCCGCGGAAGACCTGCACCAACTCCAGGATTTCCTGGCGCGCGCCCGCGGGCGTGTTGATCTTGATCAGCGCCAGATCGAGTTCGACGTGGGCCACGGTGGTGAAGTCGAGCACCTTGATCACGTTGACGAAGCGGCGCAGGCCCTGTTTGAGCGCCTCGATGATGCCCGGCTCCCCGCGAATGACGATGGTCATGCGCGAGAAACGCTCGTCCTCGGTCTCGCCCACCGCCAGCGACTCGATGTTGTAGCCGCGCGCCGCAAAGAGATTGGCCACCTGCGCCAGCAGCCCCGGCACGTTCTTGACCAGCATTGAGATCACGTGGCGCTTCGGCTTCCTGGGGTCAGGTGCAGCCAAATCCAGATCCGCCACCGGGGCTGCGGCTAGTGCGGTCGCT
>JBEKKG010000110.1:0-12223 GCA_050010835.1 Planctomycetota bacterium | reverse complement strand
CACGAACACGACCGCCAAGAGACCCGCGCGGCGCAGCACGACCGACTCGGTGAGCTCGCGTGGCGGGATCTGCACGCCCTCGCGCATCGCCGCCATCGGCGGCACGCGCGTAGCGCGCAGCGCCGGGAAGAAGCCGGCGAGCATGGTGATGACGATGCCGACGCCGAGCGAGACGATCACGGTGCGTGTCTCGAGGACCGTGCCGTTGTCGGGCAAGTCGGCGCCGAACGCCTTGAACAGCCCATCGAGCGCCGGCGCCAGGCCGATCCCCGCGAACAGCCCGACGGCCGATCCCGCGACGCCCAGCAACAGCCCTTCCTCGACGACCGAGTTGGCCAGCAGGTCGCGCTCCTGCGGATTGGGGCCGAACGGGTTGCTGAGCACGTACAGCCCGCCACCCGGCACGTTGGCCATGCCATAGAACTGGTCGCACATGTGGTCATAGGCCGCGCGGTGGCGCTTGATGAACAGGAGTTGATCGAAGTTCAGCAGCGGGTTGGCAAACGCAATCTGCCGGCGCAGCTTGCAGGCCTCGGCGAACAGCGCGCGCCGGGCCTCGCCCCTCACCCCACCCTCTCCCCCTGGGGGAGAGGGCAGGGTGAGGGGGGGAGTCTCGGCGGCGGCTTTCTGGAGCTTGGCCAACTGCTCTGCGCACGCAGCCAGTTTCGGGGCCGCCGCGGTCTTCAGCAGGTCGCTGAGCAGCGCCGCCGAACGCCTGACGAGGACATCCACAGGGTCGCGGTCCGACGCCAGAATCAGGGCTTCGGGCCGGAAGGTCTCCTGGCTGTATTTGTTAATGACCGCGCGCTGTTTCAGGTCGAATTCCAGGACCTTGTACTGGCGCTCGATCTCCTCCCCTTGCACGGCGCGGCCGATGAAGTCCGCCCAGCGCGGGTCATTGGGCCCGGCTTTCGCCGCAGCCAGGTCCGCCAGTTCTTTCTCCAGGGCCGTCTTCGCCTCGCCCGTCCCAATGTGCCTGCAGAGTTCCGCGCATTCGCGATAGCGGCAGGCCCTGCCGTACAGTTCGAGCCAGCGGATGTCGCCGGCGGGGGACTTGGCCTGGACAAGCGCTTCCAGTTCCGCTTTCATGCCGCGGCCGCCTTCGCCGAGCTGGCCGAGGAGGCGGCCAATCACGTCCTGTTCCAGCGCGGCGTTGTCGCGCGGGGAGAACCAGGCGATTACGCCGTCCGTGCCCGCATCGCTGCTGAAGCGGCCCGCCTCAGCGGGGAAATCGCGCGCCAGTCCACCCCAGAAAGCCGGCGGCTGCGGCGTTTCGCCGGAGAGCACCTTGAAGCGCAACGCCCCGTTGGCGCGATCTTTGTCCTCGCCGACATACGCCTCGAAGCGTTCGTATTTGCCGTCGAGAGCGAACTGCACTTCGCTGTTGGCATGGACCCAGATGCCGTATTGGAACTTCCGCTCGCCGATCTGCAACTGGTGGCCTTGCCAGTTCTTGTCCACCAGGTATTCGCCCCAGCCGACGATTGTGGAGAGAGGCTTGAGGCTGGTGAGCCTGGTCTCGCTGCCGTCCTTGGCGATAAGTCTGGGTTCGCCCCAGATGTTGCAGTTGGCGGTGCCCTGTTCGCAGCTTGCTTCCAGGCGCAAGAGCTTGACGCCCGCAACGCTCAACGAGACCTGTTGGGCCGGGCCGTCGCCGCGTATAGTCCCGCTGTCATAAGGCTTGAACACGCCGCTGACGGGCGCCTGGTTCTTCCCCTCCGGCGACTGGAGATAGTGCTCCCGCGCCGCCACCATGCTCTCGGCCCACGCGCCTTTCTTCCCACAGGCGTCCCGGCCGCCCGTTTCCGCGCTGCCGGCGCACCAAGCCGTGACCGCCAGGACGACCAGCGCCCGTTGTCCGCATTGCAGGTTGAGAAAACGTCGCATGAGTTGCACCCTCCCAGGCCGCAGAAAGCCCGTGCTCCACTATATTACTACACCTAACTCCCGCTGCTGGCAACAACCAATAGGCAATAGGCATTAGGCATTAGGCATTAGGCATTAGGCATGAGGCATGAGGCATTAGGCATTAGGCATGAGGCGTGAGGCGTGAGGCGTGAGGCTTGAGGCACGAGGCTTGAGGCTTGGCTTCCTGAACGCGCGCCCCCAAGCTTCAAGCCCCATGCCGGGAACCGGAAGCAGAAAAAGCCAGGATTTCAACCACGCGCCGCATAATTCCAGGAGCAGTGTTCCAAAGAAAGAAGCCGGACGGTCGCGGGCCCGCCCGGCTTCCTGAGACGTCCCCATGTATAAGGCACGGCGGGGACTACCATTCCACCTGGAAATTCAAGGAGAAACAGTCGTTTCGGACCCCGTGGAATGACGCGTTCGGGTCACTAAGCGTGGGATTAAACACCCAGTCATATTCCGCCTGGATCTTTGCTGAGTGGCCCTTGATGTAATAGTTAATGCCCGCGGTGGCCAGTTTAGTCCTGTATATATCGGTGTGGGTAGGATCAACCGCGTCCGCAACCAGCACGTTCTGGAACTCAGAATAGCGGCCGACAAACTCGAACGGCTTGAACCAGCAAGGGATCGAATCCTTCCAGGTACTCTCGGACAACTTATATCCGATATCGGCCTCGAAACCTGTTGTGGTGATGGGCTTGGCGTTTTCCTGGGTGAATAGGGATCCCAGCGTGGCGCTGGTAGCGGCGGTGCTGCCAACGGGAGCGGCTTGAGCAACTTTGAGAATATTGCCTGAGCTTTGCAGGTCCACCACGGAGTTTGGCGGCATCCGGTCTCTGATAGCCGCCCATTCGCCTCTCAGCCACAAACCACTGACCACGTTACCCGGATGGTAGTATAGCCAGGCAAAGTCGTCAAAAGCATTGGTTTTCGTCCGATCCACGCCATTTTCCGGACCAGTCACCGGAGTCGGGTCGCCCGTAGTGCCATGGACGCCAGCCAATGTGCCGCCGCCCAGTTCCAGGCTGCCCCAATTCTCATACTTCCAGACCGGGCGGACCAAGAGGCGAGCGCCCCAATCCTTGTTGTTGTGGTCGGAGGTACGATTCGCAGAGTTGCCTGCTGTTTGCCAGAAGTTGCCTGGGTCATTCATACAACTGAACCAATACTGGACGCGGTCATCCACCCATGTCCCTTTGACATACGCACCCCCATCGTAGCGGGCTTGAACCAATCCAACCAAGGACCGTTCAACAAAGTCCAATTCCCCATTATCGCGGACGGCTGACTCGCCTGTCTTCGGCTGGAACTGTCCGATCGCGAATTCATGGTGTGGAATCACGCCATGATAAACGATGTAGGCATTTTCCAGCAGGTTGGGCACGGAAAAGGTCCCGCCGGACTGGACCTTGGACACCACTGAGGTGCTGCCAAAACCGCCCAGATCCTTGGCGCCCACAAAACTCTGGTACTCCGGCCCAATGTTGTTGATCGTCTTCAATACTGGGCCATTGTTAATTTGGTTGTCTACAATCGTCGGGAAGCTGTTCGCTTCCTTCGCCGGGTCTATCTTCACGTACGCAGTCACATTCTCATGGATGTCCATTTGAAACATAAGTTCCATGCGTCGAATGCGGAAGCTGCTGATATCCGACGCCTCGTTGGTGTCGGTTACGGTGTTTATAGTGGGATCATTGAACAGCGCCTTGGAGTCCTGCTGGAAATTGTAATACCAACATTGCATCAAGCCGCCCATTTTCAGCTTGCCTGTCCACCTGGTGGTGACAGGGACGCCCGGGCCGTACTTGTCGGCGATGACTTTGTCCATGCTGGACATGATCGGCGGCGGCTGAGCCCTGTCTTTGCGCAAATTCTCGATTTCCGTCTTCATCTTCTCCCATTCCGCCATAGGCACCTGGACCACTTGCGGCGCCGGGGCCGCAACCGGGGCCGCGTCCGCTGCCCGGACCACGGCGCTGAACCTCGCGGCTGCCAACATCAGCAGGACCGCAAGAACACTTTGACTGAACTTGCGCATGTTTCCCCTCCAACTCCAGGTTCCCACCCCCGCTGAGCCTGGGCGAAGGCCCAAGCCAACTCAGGCGGGGGTTATTCTTTGCTGCCGGCATGGTGGTTTCGGCAAGCGGTTGCGTCACGAACAGCAATGACACAGGCTGACGGTCGCACTCTATCCTCTGCCTGTTAGGGGTTAATGTTCTCCTTGTTAAAAATCGGTTAACCGGCTTCAAAACCCCAAGGCGTACTTGCGCATTGCGCCGTAAGAATCGCGGCTTGGCTTGGCACGGCGGGCTGCTTGCTTCTCCAGAGGGTGCATGGACTCCTTGACCTTGCCTGCCCAGAGCGCCACTTCCTCCAGACCCACAGGCTGGCGAAAGACCGGGATTCTGCGCGCCTTGCACCACATCTTGAGGCACAGATCGTCGCTGCCGGTCATGGCGGCCACGAGCCGCCCGGGGAATTCATCCCGGAAAGCAGACATGACGCGGTAGCCGGTTGCGTCGGGCAGGTTGACGTCCACCAGCAGTCCGGCAAAGCCGGACTCTATGAATACGGCATCGCTGATAGCCAGCGCGGCTTCCCGTGCACTCGCGGCGTGGACGACCACCACCTCCCGTTCCCGCAGCCACTCCGTCAGCGCGCGCGCCACGTCCGGACTCGGTTCCACCAGCAGCAAGCAAGGCGCGCTTTTCGCGGCCAACTCCACACTCTCAGTAATCATGAGCCATCCTCTCCGCTGTTCACGCATCGGTGTTATTCCTTTCAGCACAGGGATTCAGGATAACAGGCTTAAGTTAAGCCTTGTTGAGGCCAGAAACAAAATACCGTTTACTCGCAGTCTCCCCTGCGTGAGGCGTGGTGGGACAGCCTTTCCAGGCTGTCCGGACAGGCTGGAAAGCCTGTCCTACCGCCCCACAGTTTTCTCAACGTGGCCCTAGTGCTTGAAATGGACGAACAGCCGCCCGAAGTTCTTGCTGTCCTTCTCCACGCGATGATATTGGGACTTGATCTCGGGCCGGTTCAGGAACTTGATAACCCGTTCTTTGAGCTTCCCGCTGCCCTTGCCGGGGATGATCTCGACCAGACTGATGCGTTTCTCGACGGCCTCGCGCATGACGCGCTGCAACTCGGTCTCAATGTCGCGTCCGCTGTTGAAGATGCTGTGCATGTCCAGTGTGATCTTGGCCATGCAATGAGCTTCGCACATCCGGCCATGAACTCAAGGCTGTTTCAGTTGCCAATCCCCTGGGTGTGCGTAGGCTGCACCGTATTGCCGTCAGGAAAGGAGAACTGCCGTGGCGGAAACGGAAGGCACTGTGCCGGTGGGAAGCGTGCTGCCGAAGTTCGGCCTGGGCACACTGGTCACGCACCCGCTGTTCGGGCCGGGCAAGGTCCTGGCCTACGAAGGCAAGGATTACGTGGTGGTCTTCAAAGGCGGCGAGGCCAAACGCGTGGCCTTCACCTTCGAAGCCCTGCACGCCACGGAATTGCGGGGCGCCCCCCAACTGGACCTCATCAAACAGGCCATGCGCGAAGTGCTCGGCGACTACGGCTGGCTGGACGTTGAGCTGGAACTGGGCAAGCGCTGGGCCGGGGGCACGATGCGCCTGCTCCCCGGCAAGGAAGACACGCAGAGCCGCGACGTGCCCATCGAAATGCTCTTCAAGAAGGTCATTGGGATTCGCGACAAGCTGCGCGTACTGGAACAGAAGATCAACGCGCACCCGCACATCCCGCCCGAGGACAAGGCGGAGCTGGAAGGCTGCATCACCCGCTGCTACGGCAGTTTGACGACTTTCAACCTGCTCTTCGCCGCCAAGGAGAGCCAGTTCAAAGGACAAGGAAGAGAGGACTGAATCCGCATGAATCTGTCACTGGTCCTGTGTGTGGCGGTGCTGCTCGCCGCGGTTTCCGCCGTGCTGGCGGCTGAAGCTCCGCAGACGCTCAACGTCTGGCCCGATACGGCGCCCGGCGAAAAGGGCGACAGCGGCGAGGAGAAATGGGAGCCGGTGCACAAGGGGGAGAATCCCCCCATCACCAGACTGACGAACGTGACCAAACCCACAATCGCCATCTACCCGCCGCCCAAGGACAAAAACTCCGGGACGGCGGTGTTGATCTGTCCTGGCGGCGGCTATTCCATTTTGGCGATGAACCATGAAGGCGAGGACGTGGCCACGTGGCTGAACTCCATAGGCGTAACCGGCATCGTGTTGAAGTACCGTGTGCCCGCGCGCAAAGGCCAGCCGCGGCATCAAGCCCCGCTGCAGGACGCCCAACGGGCGTTGAGCCTGGTGCGCGCGCAGGCAAAACAGTGGGACATCGCCCCGGACCGCATCGGCATCCTGGGCTTCTCGGCCGGGGGGAACCTGGCGGCCATCGCGTCAACCAATTTCGAGCAGCGCGCATACACGCCCCTCGACGACACCGACAAAGTCATCTGCCGGCCGGATTTCGCTGTGCTGATCTATCCTGCGTGGCTGGTTGACGGCAAGGGCCTCGTGCCCGAGGTGGCGGTCACCGCGCAGACGCCGCCGGCGTTCTTTGTCCACGCGGGCGACGACAAGATCGGCGCGGAGAGCAGCATCCTTATGCATTTGGCCCTGCGGCAAGCCAAGGTGCCCACCGAACTGCACGTGTTCAATGACGGCGGCCACGGCTTCGGCATGCACACCTCGGCGCATCCCATCGCGGGCTGGCCCAAGCTCTGCGAAAACTGGTTGCGCAGCCGGAAGCTGATTCCATAGGGAAAGGGACGAGGGGTTAGGGACGAGGGGTTAGGGGTTAGGGGTTAGGGGTGACGGGTCACAAGTGTCACTCGCCCCTCGCCCCTCGCCCCTCGTCCCTCAACCCTCACTGCCCTGTCTGCGGCGCACTGACCTGCCCCTTTCCAGTCTTGCCTTGGGAAACCGAATACTTGAACGTATATTGGCCGCCATAGCCCAAGCCGAAGACCTGGATCTGAAGGGGCAGCGCCACTTGATTGGAGACCGGGGTGTTGGTTGCGCCGTAAGTGCTGACCACGTCTTCCAGTTTGGCGCGCGAGGCGGTGTAGTGGATCTGGCCCTTCTTGTAATCCCAGGTTGCGGAGCCCGTGGCCTTGCCGCTCCCATTCTTTAGTGTCAGCGAATCCACCTGCGTAGTGCCGATGAACACACTCAGCACGCTCCCGTTCGTGTCAGCCAGGAACGCTTTCCTGGCCGTGTACTTGAAGTCCGAGCTGTAGAAGAGCAAGTCCAGGGTGTCCTTGTGCGACTTGAAGTTGAGTTGGAAGGTGGCCTTGCTGACTGTGAGCGCCTTGAGCGCAACAGTCATGGCCACAGGTGCGGATGCCGCGGCCTGCGCAGTGTTTGTGACCGTGACTTTCACGTTGTAGTTGCCGCTGGCCGTGTAGTTGTGGACCGCGGGCGTGCCGGTGCCCGTCGAGCCGTCGCCGAAATCCCACACGATAGTAAGCGCCAGGTTGTTGGGATCGGTGGCGTTGACAGTGAACGTAACTTCCTGGCCTGCATAAGCGGGGTTGGGACTGGCCGTTGGGCCGGACGCGATCGTCGGTCCGTTTCCGTTGGTCTGTGGCTGTCCGCTGACCGGCGCCCCCAGGCTGAAAGTGATGCTGCTCCCGCCGCTCGCGCCAATCTGCGTCACGCTCAAGCTGGAGGTCGTGCCGTCCCACCAGTTGGCGTTGACTCGCCCGCTGGTGTCGGTGAACAGAACCGTGCTGTTCTGCGACGAGAAAAGGTCGGTGGAGTCGCCGCGGTTCCCGCCGCTCCCGGGGTTCATTTCCAGGGCGAACATGGCGTCTGCCTGCATCAGCGCCGACTCGTAGTGCTGGCTGGCGGTGCGCTGCGGCTGGGTGTTGCCGTTCTTGCTCTCGTCAATGTGGAACACTGCCAGCCCTTGGGCCGGCACGTCGGCCAGGTGGCCGGCATTCTGAATGGCTGAGATCATGAAATACTCTTGCGGGTTGCCCGGTTTGCTGACCTGCAGCACGTCGCTCAGGTTGCAGGACAGCGAGGTGCTGCCGCTGTTGGCCGCCTTGGGGATCAGCCAGCCGGACTTGAAGCGGAGATAGGGATGCGGCGGCGCGGGGTTCGTGCCCTGCGCGTTCGCGCCGTGGTAGTTCCAGTTCCCGGAGGACATCAGGCAGAAGTCGCCCAGGCCGGACGAGCTGTAAGTCGTATCGTAGTAGTCCACGTAGCCGCAGACCAGGTGGCCGCACTCGTGACAGAACGTCCCGATCGCCAGCGCGTCCCCGATGTTCGAGATCTGGTAGAGATTGGCGTAGTACGTTGTGCCGTTGCTTGCGGCGATGGTGCCGTCCACAGCGGGGCTGGCGGAGTTGATGGCCCACCTGTTGGGCCAGAGCGGGTAGCCGTTGTCCGCCGGCATGTCGCCCGCATACTTGACGCTAATGTACTTGACGTAGGTCCTGCCGTCGCTGCCAACCTCGGTATCAACCTGGCTGAAGTCAATGCCCTGCTGGCTGGCCACACCCTTCAAGGCCTCCATTATCAGTTGCTGGGCGCCGGAACTCGACTTGTTCTGATTGTCGTAATAGGAGCGCGGATTCTGGGCCATGTAGTAGTCGTACACGACGTGCGTAAACTTCAACTGGCCGTTGGAGCTCTCATAGAAGAAGTCATACACTGAGCCGTTGTTGCCGAAATCGCTGTAGCGCGAGCCTTGCGTGGCATCCTGGTTACAGTAGCTGGTGATCTGGGCCTTTGTGATCGTGCTTTGTTTCTCCGGGAAGTTGATCAGGATGCACAGGCCCCTGCGCACCCCTGTGGTTGGCCCCGCCGGCGGTGACCGCAACTCTATCTCCCGCGCCATCCGCAAGGCCGGAACCACCTGGAACATGGCCAGGCTGGACAAGTTCTGATGCAGGTTCTTGGCCAGGCCCTGAATTGTAGCAGGGTCCACGGAACCGAATTTAGTGCCGCTGGGGAGGAGCTGCGTGCCGTCCGCTGAAAGCTGCGCGTAGCAGAGTTGATGAAGAGTGGCGGAACCCGCGGTCTGGTCGCGGATGAGCGCAAAACCGTTCACGTCCTGCATGATGCGCTTGTACTCGTCGCCCCACACGAACACAGTCGTCACGTTGGCTGGGCTTTCCGGCTGGCTCTCGTCAATCAGCACGGACACTTGCAGGCCAAACACCGGCACCGCCCAAACTGCGCCGGTGTGGGCGAGCATGACGGAAAGCAGGATGGCCAGCGCCGCGCTCCGTCGCCGCAGACAATACCGCGCGCACCCCCCTGCAATCCCCAATTGCTTATTCGTGGTTAGCATCTTGCCACCCTCCTCTCGTCCCTGGAATTGACGGCCCCGCAGGAGAACATCCACTGCCGCACACACTTGTAATCCCCAATTACTTACATGCAATAAGAATCTTTTGACAATCGCTTTTTTTGTGGGCGCCGAGGCAAGGCCCCTCGCCCCTCGTCCCCCACCCCTCGCCCCTCGCCCCTCGTCCCTCACCACTCGCCCCTCGTCTCACCCCTCCGTCTGGGCGCCCATGCGGTAGTCAATGTTGCGCGGCGGGGGGAATTCGCGGCGCACGCGCTGGCGCAGCGCCGCATCCAGCGGCACGTGCTCCGCAGCCGCTAGACGCTGTTCATGGTAGCCGAACCAGAGATCGGTGAGCGCCACTTCGCCCTCACGGATGGTGGCGAATTCGTGGCTGAACAGCGGCTCCAACTCGGTCCAGGCGCCGGCTTCCAGCGCCGCGCGCGCGGCCAGAAGCTGGATGCGTTCATTCCGCAGCACTTCGGGCGGCAAGGCGCGCGTGAACTCGCGGAGGCTTTCGTAGCGGCCGGCGTCCAGGAGCAGGCGCGCATATTCAATGGCCAGCGGCGCGGTCCTGGGGCCGGACTCCCAGGCTTGGCGCATGAATTCGCCCGCCCGCAAGAGAGATTCCAGCGACACGCCTCGCGGCTGCGGCGGCCAGGTCGAAGGCCTGTCAAGTTCACCGCTGATTTCAAGCACGGCCAGGTTGCGCAAGGCCCAGCCGTTGCGGCGGAGTTGCACCGACTTCTCCCAGGCCGCGCGCGCGCTGCCGCGATCCAGGTTCTCCATGCGCATCACGCCCAGATGCAGCCACGCCAGCCAGTTGTCCGCGCCCCGCGCTTCGGAGGCCAGGCTGCGCTCCAGCAGGCCGCGCCATTCAGGCTGGATCATCCACTGGCCGGGGTCCTGCGCCGGGTCCAGGGCAGGCAGCGCGCCTTGTTCCAGCAGCGCCAGCCAAGGTTCCTGGGCAGCGCCCAGATTGTCGAAGACCAGTTCGGACGGAATCCGATCCGGCTGCTTCTGCGCTTCCAGGCGGCGGCGTTCCAGCGCGCCCCAGCCTGACCCGTGCGCCAGGATTTCATCCGGAGGGCGCGAGGTGACAGCCGCGAACTCGCGGTCGCGGGCGTCGAGTTGCTCCTGCGGCAGGCAGGCTCCCAAAGCAGCGTCCGCGGCGCGCCAGGCCCGGCTCCAATCGGCGCCGTGGACCTGCGCCTTGTCGGCCTCCAGCAGACCGAAAGCTTCCGTCCAGGCCCATTGCGTGCGCGCGGGCATGGGCACGCATTCATCCTGCGTGCGCGCCAAGCCCGCCTGGATCTCGATGTAGTTGCTGCCGGGCTGGGCCAGGTATTCCTGCCAGCGCCGTCCGCCCTGGCTCATGCCCCAGAAGAACATCTTGCGCCCGCGCATCCGCGCCGTGGAAGCGTGCACCAGGCCCCGGCCTGTCTCATCCAGCGAGGTTATCCAGCGCCGTTGCTGCTCTGGGATGCTGAAAAAAATCGAGCCTGCGCCAGGGAGCTTCGTGGGGTAACTCACGTCCAGCATTTCTTGTGGTGCCGGCGTCTCGCCGGCCTGGGGCGCGCGGGCCGCGGCCGTGCCACCGGGCTGCACGCTCGCCCCTCCCCTTGCAAAAGGCATCCGCGGCATGCGCACATGGCGCAAGCCCTCCAGCGCCCCGCAAATGGCCGTTTCGGCGGGCACGAGCGTGCGGTGCCCGGGCTTCTCGGGCACAGCGATGTTCGTCCACCAGTACATGGGAAGCTCCGCGTCATGCGGGTTGCAGAGCCGCACGCGCGAGAAGAGGAACGGCGAACCGGGCGGCAGGTGGAAGTCAATCTGCCAGGGGACGCACTTCACCCGGTCCCATTCGTAAATGCGCAACACCGCTTCGCCACGGCTGCCTGTGACGCGCGCGGCGAAGATGGGCGAGCAAGTCAGATAGTGGTGGCCCAGTTGCGGACAGTTCCATTCGATGCCCCCGCCGGTCCAGGCGTTGCGCAGCGCCAGGTTGGCCGGCTGAAACACAGGGTTGCGTTCCAGCAGCTCGCGGCCCGACTGCTTGTGAATCAGCGACCACAGCTTGCCGCCGACTTCCGGCAGAAACGTGGCGCGGAGGATCTCATTCTCCAGCACGGCGGCCTGGAAAGCGCGCGGGCGCTTATCGCGGTTGTAGCTGTCCTGCATGCGGTACGGCAAGACCCGGTACGCCGTGCCCCAGCCCAGGTAGCGGCGGTCCTCCTCAGGAATGGCTGATTCAGCAGCGACGCCTGAGTCTGGGTTGGAGCCGCGGAACACAGGCAGCGGGTTCTCCGCTCCCAGGCTGGCAGCCGGAATGGTGTAAGGTTCAAGGCGCAATTCAGTCATGCAAGTCTCCAAGAGCGAGTCCGAAATCCGATGGCAACATCAAATGCAGAATACACCCGGATTCCGGGGACATGACCCGATTTCCGGCTGTTTGGAAATCGGGATCGTGTCCCCGGAATCCCCGGCTGTTTGGAAATCGGGATCGTGTCCCCGGAATCCCCGTTTTCAGAAAGAAGCTGCCTTTTCAGCCGCGCGCTGTATAATTTCACACCGGACAGCCAGGGCTCAGGGCGCGGAAATCGGGTTGCGGTGGGGACAGTTCATGGCCGGCAACGTCTCTGACGAAGCTTTCGCTCGCACCGTCAACGGGATGGGCGCGGCGACGCTGGCGCAGATCGAGGCGGCCCAAGCGGCGCAGACCGAAAGGGCCAAACAAGGCATCCTGGTTCCGCTGGCCGAAGTGCTCGTCGAGCAAGGCGTGCTTACCCTCGCGCTGCGCGAGAACATCGAAAATAGAGTGCAGGCCGAACAGCAGGGCGGCCTGAGGCAGCTTGGCCAGTACAAACTCATCAAGAAACTCGGCGAAGGCGGCATGGGCGCGGTGTACCTGGCCGAAGACGTCAACTTGGGCCGCCTGGTCGCGGTCAAGGTGCTGCCCAAGAACCACGCCGGCGATCCCGAATTTCTAACCCGCTTCCGCCGCGAAGCG
>JBEKKG010000109.1:0-12402 GCA_050010835.1 Planctomycetota bacterium | reverse complement strand
TATCGCAGCCGGGTCTCCCTGCTGGCGGGCGGCAAGGCGGTCAAAGAGGACATTATCATTGCCGTCAATGCGCCGCTCAGCTACGGCGGCTACGAGTTCTACCAATCCGATTGGCGCGCCACGGACTTGGACTTCTCCGGCCTCAAGGTTGTGCGGGACCCCGGCTTGGGCCTGGTCTATGCAGGCATGATCATGCTCTCGGCCGGCGTGATCTTCGTTTTCTACATCCGGCCGAGAATTGGATCCGCAGATAAACGCAGATGAACGCAGATAGGAGAGATCATTGAAGTCATCTTCGTCCATCTGTGTCCATCGTTGTCCATCTGCGTCCATCTGCGTCCATCTGCGTCCATCTGCGGTTTCAAAAGAGGAGGCCCCATGGTTTCGGTTCGTGAGCGCGAGGTCCTGCGCCGGCTGGCGCGGCGTGTGCGCGACATTGCGGAACTCCCGGAAATGCCTGAGCGCAAGCGGCGCTGGCGCGAACTCAATGCGCTGCGGCCCGAGCGCCCCCTGGTCCTCTGCTTCCCCGAGGGCGCCTGGGGCGAGTTGCTGCCGCAAAGCGCCCTGGAATGCACGGATAAGAAACTGCGCGACTGGGAATGGTCGTTGCGCTCCAGGATCTACTGGTGGGAGTTCATCCGCGACGATCATGTCCTGGAGCCGTGCTTTGACATCAACTGGAACATCCAGACCAGCGATCTCGGCGTGGAGGTGAAGTACACACACGGGGAGAACCGCGGCAGCTACGTTTGGGCTCCGCCGCTCAAGGACCTGGACCGCGACATGGCCAGGCTGCACTTTCGCGAGCTCGCCGTGGACCGCGCCGCGACACGGCAAAAACTGGAACTGGCCCGCGAGTTGTTTGGCGACATCCTGCCGCCGCGCCTGCGCGGGGGCTTCTGGTGGAGCATGGGGTTGACCTGGCAGGCCATCCTACTTATCGGCCTCGAACAACTCATGCTCTTGCCCTATGACAATCCCAAGGGCCTGCACCGCCTGATGGCCTGGCTGCGGGACGAGCAGATGAACTACCTGCTGTGGACGGAACGCGAAGGGCTGCTCAGCTTGAAGAACGAGAACGACTACGTCGGCTCGGGCGGCGTGGCGTACACCGATGAGCTGCCGCAGAAGGACTGGCAGCCGGGCCTGCCGGTGCGGCTGCGGGACCTGTGGGGTTTTGCCGAATCGCAGGAGACGGTGAACTGCTCGCCCGCGATGTTCGCTGAGTTCGTGCTGCCTTATCAGGTGCCGCTGCTCGAGAAGTTCGGCCTGAACTGCTACGGCTGTTGCGAGGGCGTGCATTTGCGCATAGACGCGCTCCTCAAACACGTCCCGCGCCTGCGCCGTGTTTCCGTGGCGCCTTGGGCGGACCAGAGGATCATGGCGGAGAAGCTGGCGGGCCGTTGCGTTTTCAGCCGCAAACCCAACCCGGCCCTGGTGTGCGTCGCGATGGACGAAGATATTGTGCGCAAGGACTTGCGGGAAACCCTCAGCATCGCGGGCAAACAGCCGCTGGAGATCATCCTGAAGGACACCCACACCGTCGAGAACCAGGCGCCGCGCATCACGCGCTGGGTCCAGATTGCGCTGGAAGAAGTGCAAGCCCGGTAGGACAGGCTTTCCAGCCTGTCCGGACAGCCACGGTAGGACAGGCTTTCCAGCCTGTTCGGACAGCCACGGTAGGACAGGCTTTCCAGCCTGTCCGGACAGCCTGGAAAGGCTGTCCTACCGCTGGACTTCAGTATAGCGTATCGGCTCCACACCAAGCTCGCGGCAACATTCCAGCACGGCTGAGTCCAGGAACATCCGCCTCTGTCCGTCACGGTCCACCCCGATCTGGCCCTCCGGCATACCGATGCCGGCAAACGCGCGAGTTTCCGCGTCATCGTAGCACGGGTGTCCGACGGCCACATAAGTTCCGGGCGGCGCGGCTTTCAAGCGCGCGATCAGATCTTCAGCGTGCGTCCCATGCCGCCCGGCGCCGGGCAGGCTCTTGACCAGTTGGTCAGCCTCAAGGAGGCCCGCACTCCGGGCCAAGGCCGAGAGTTTCGCGCCCAACCCCGGCAGCCAGCCCAGGCCCATGTGCTGATCCAGATAAGCGATCTTCAGCCCCAAGGCGCGCAGCCGCGACAATTGCGCGGCGAGCTCCGCAGCCATCTCGTCCAGACTGGCGTGGCGGTCGGAAAAGTCCTGCGGCGTCTTGGCGAGGCAGCCGTCGGCATCGAGCAGTGAGGGCACGCGCTCGCGCGGCAACACCGGTCCCCACCGGGGCCAGTCCCATTCGCAATTCAGAGCTGCATGGAAGCCTAGACAGAGGCCCGGCACGTTGCGGAAGGTCTCCGCAGCGTGCTCAACCTCGGGCGCGGCTGCCATCATTGACACGTTCCTGACGATGCCGCGCTGGAAAGTTTCCAGGATCGCGAGGTTGGCGCTGCGGCAGGATCCCGCATCGTCGCCGCGCGTCACCAGGCGAATACGGGCCTTGGCGGCCGGAGCGGAGGAAGGGCGATTGGCTCTCATAAGCGGGACAATCAGCGAATGCGGGGCTGCTGTCAAACACACTTCCGCCAGGTACATTCCCTAACCTGGACTATTCGCCGCAGAGGCACAGGGGACGCAGAGCGCAGAGGGTTTTTGGCTGTTTTTCTCCATATTCTCTGTGTCCTCTGTGGAAAAAAGTTGTTGCTGAGCTACGGCGCGTGAAAGAACACGTTGGCGGGTATGGTCTGTTCCGGGATATCCGGCCCGGACCAGGAGACGATCAGACCTGCGTCTCCGTCGCCCTGCCAGAAGTCCACTTTGATGCGATGCTTGCCCGCCTGGAGGGGAATGCTGCCGCTCTGCTTCACCATGGCGTGCAAGCCGTTGTTGTCCACGACCAGAGAATCCCCGATGTAGAGCATCGAGCCGTCATCCGAATTGGTGGCGAAGACATAGTCCCCGTCGCGCGGGGCATCAATGAAGCCTGTGAACTGCAAGACGAACTTCTCCAGCCGCCCATTGGTGAGCTGATCGCCCATCGCATTCTTGTTGGGCAAGTCAATGTTGGCGGCTACCTTAGTCAATATGGGCCTGAATCCAGCGGTGGAGAAACCTCCCAAGCCCAGGTCCGCGGTGTCTATCTCGAAGCTCTTGGCGTTCAACCCCGGCTCCACTGCCGCTGGCTTATCCGGCGGGCGGCGCTCAAGAGGCGGCAGAGCTTTGAATCGCGCCTCCGCCTCCTTCCCATATTTGGAGTTGCGATATGAGCCCGCCAGGAAGCGCTCATAGCTCCGGCGCAGATCGAATGAATTTGCCTGGCCGCTCTTTTCCAGCTCGAGGATCTTGTCATACGCGCGTCTGGCGGCCCCCTCACGTATGTCCTCCAGCTCTTCGCCGCCGCCGAAAAGGCTGGACTTGGGTTTAGGCTGCTCCGGCTCGGCCTTCTCCTCCGGCTTGGCGGCAACGGCCTCTTTTTTCGGTTCTGGCGTGCCGGTCTGGGCGCCGGCCGCCTTTTCCGAAACGCTCTTCTTTCCTTCCGCCGTCCCGGTGGAAGAGCCCTTGGCTTGCTGTGTGCCACCCGCCTTAACTTTATCCCGCCGCGCTTCCCCAGGCTTGTGGGTGAACAACCACGCACCTGCCACTGCCAGAACCAGGCCCGCCGCAGCCATGCCCCAGGTCAGCGCCTTGCTGCTGCCCTCGCCGCCGGCCTGCGCTGGCGCCGCGCGGCGCACGCCGGACGGAACGGACCTCTGTACTTCTGCACCGGCCGGCACGCGGTTGGCCCTTATGGCCGCTCTGGCTTGGGTATCCGAACCGGGAGCGGGTGTGCGGCCAGGAGGTGTATTGACAGCCACCGCTGGGATGACACCGGAGCGCCGGGGGCTGGGTGGCGCCGTATGGAGTGGGGTTCCCTTGGCGGGACTGGCGCGCTGGGAGCCGCTCCCCCTTGCAGGGGGGGTGCGCCGGAAAACACCTGCTGGTCCCGGCGTGTTCCGTGCGGCCGCGGATTTGGCTGCGCAGTCGGGGCAGAACAGTTTGTCGCCTATGGAAACGACCTTCTCGGTTTCCACACGCAAGCCGCAGCCTTCGCAGTATTGTAGCTGCATTTGGTGACGCACCCGTTGCCCAAACTGTACCCCGGCCAACCGCTAGAACAGCAACAACAGATCAGCCACAGAGGACACAGAGCGCACAGAGAGGATTTTCTTTTCTGCTTTATCCATTTTCTCTGTGTCCTCTGTGTCCTCTGTGGCAAAGAGACGTTGTAACACTAGAACGAGACCTGGGTGTTGAAGATCAGGAGGTTGTTCTTGATCTCCTTCAGGCCCCTGGGTTGGTCCTCCGGCTCATCTACGTTCATGAAATCAACCTGGACCCGCATGTTGTAGGCTTTGATGTAGTAGTTCACGCCTGCGGTCCAGACCTGGGTCTTGAAGAGGTCGGTCTGGGTGTCCGGACTGACCAGGCTCTCCACCACGATATTCTGGAACTGCTCATAGCGGAAAACGAACTCCACCGGCTGCATCAGGTTGTTCCAGAACCCGCCGCCGCTCAACCTGTCGGCGAAAACGCTGTCGGTGAGCTTGTAGCCCGTGGAGGCGTACCAGCCTTGGCGGGTCATGGGATCCGGACGAACTTGCGCGTTGCCCGCGCCGGTGCCCAAGGCCAGCGCGTCTACGCTGCCGGGCAAGTCGCGGTCCTTGGCCTCTCCCCACTCACCGCGCAGCCACCACCCCCGCACCGGCCCCATAGGCTTGTACATGCCCCAGGCGGCCTGCCTGAGGGCACTTGTCTTGGCGCGGTTAATGGTATTGAGCGGGGTCTGGTTGACGATGTCGCCCGTTCCCGCCGTGCCGTGGACGCCCCACTCGCCCGAGTAGCCTAACTCCAGGCTGCCCCAGGGCCCCTGATTCCACATCGGGCGCACCATGGCGCTGGCGAGCCCGTCCTTGTCACCGTTGTCATCGGCACGGTTCAGGAACTGGCCGGTGGTGCCAAAGTCATCGCCCGCGCTGTCGAAGGCCCCGAACCAGTACTGGAAGCGGTCGTCCCACCAGGAGCCGTGGCCCTGCACACCCAGGTCTGGGATATTGTTAAGCTGGGTTACCATCGCCCGTTCGGCAAAATCCAGGTACGCGTCGTTGCGCACCCCTTCCTCGCCCATCTTGGGCCTGAACTGCCCGACAGTGAAATCATGGTGTGGCACCACGCCGTGGTAGTTGACGTAGGCGAACTGGAGCAGCCGCGCGGCCTGCCCTGCGCCGGTTTGCAGGTTGGCGATTGTCGCCGTGTCACCCAGGCCGGGCCCAGTGGCCGCGTCGAACTGCGGCGCGTAGAAAGCCTTCGACTTGAACAATCCCTGGTTGCTGGGGAAACCCGGGTAGCTGGTCTGCTCGGCGGCCGGATCCAGCATGACCACACTCGTGAGGTTCTCGTCTATATCCAGTGTAAACTTCAGTTCCGCGCGGCGAATGCGGTATCCCCCGGTGTCCACCCCGTCGCCGGTTCCGGGAATACCGGTGGTGTTGGTCCGGCGGCCAAACACGTCGTAGCGCGCGTGCTGGTAGGTGGTGTCCCAGATTTGCAGCAAGCCGTCTATCTCCAGTTTGCCGCTCCTGGCCGTGACGGGTGCTTTGGGGCCGTACTTTCCCGATACCATGTCGTCCACGCGGCTGGCGATTGGCGCTTCCGTGCCATTCCTGCGTTCGTTCACGCGCCTGCGGAGGTCGTCAACCTCCCGCTGCATGTCCTCAACGGTTGTGCCGGCCGGCAACCGCGCGGCCGGCAACATTATCAGAAACAAAAGCATAATACTCTTCTTGCTGAACATTACCCCCCCTCGATGACACAGTTCACAACCCGACATTCAAACACAGTACTCTAGCAGGAAAAACGTACTAAGCAAGCCCGCGCACGGATTTTTGTAGCCGTTTGCCCTCTCCCCTGTGGGGAGAGGGTGAACAGTCACCGGCATTTCAATCGAGCAGCAGCGCCGCCAGAAACATGAAGAACGCCCGCAAGCCCTCGTGCCGCACGCCTGCCGCGGCCCGCAACGCGCTCACGCGCTGGTTTTCTGCCAACTGCGCGGCTTTCAGCGGCACCTCATGCTTGAGGTAGATTTCGCGCAGCCGCGCGGCAGGCGCCCCCGCGCCGGCGCCCGCGCGCGCAGCCGCAAGCAGCTCCGCCTTCTCCGCGGCGCCGGCGGCTTCGAGCGCCAGGGCGAAGAGCAGCGTGGGCCGGCCTTTGAGCAGGTCCCCGAAGTTGCCGCCGGCCGTGTTGAGCTCCTGCAAGTCATTCTGAATCTGGAAAGCGACGCCCGCGTGCTTCGTGAAGCTGGCGGCCTCCGCGTCCCACTGGCCGCTGTCGCCGCCCAGGATCAAGCCGGTATGCAGCGCAGCGGCGAAGGCCGGCGTGGTCTTCAGCGCGTAAAGCCGCAGGCACTCCAGCGGTTCCAGTTCCCGCACGCCATTGTTGCGCCAGAGCAGCTCCGCGCCCTGCCCTTCGCACAAGGCCACGTGCGCCTGGGTGAGCCGCCGCAGCACCCGCGCCAGCTTTTCCGCGCCGATGCAGGGCTCTTGCTCCGTGACCAGACGGTAGCCGCGGCCGATCAGATAGTCGCCGATATTCAGCGCCACGGGCACAGTGTGGACTTTATGCGCCGCGGCCGTCTCGTACCTGAAGTCGTCCCCGTCCTCGATGTCGTCATGAATCAGCGAAGCCTTGTGAAACACCTCCATCGCCACGGCCATGCGCTTGACGTGCAGCGGCACTTCGTCCCGGTTCGTCAAGGCCTGCCAGGCGCCGGCCGTGACGAAGGGCCGGGAGCGCTTGCCGCCCTGGTGCAGCCAGGCCAGGGCCAGCCGTTCGGTCTCGGCCACCTTGTCTTCTGCCGGCGCGTCGCTGCGGTCCGCGAGCAGGAGTTGTTCCAGCGCGCCCTCGTCGAAATAGTGGCTCACCTCTCGCAGCAGCGGCACGAAGCTCCGCGTGGCTGGGAGCGCAGGCGTCCCCGCCTGCGTCTGTTGTGGCGCAAGCGTCCCCGCTTGCGATTGTGGTGCAGGCGCCCCGCCTGCGCCTATCTTGCGTGCAGGCAAGATGCCTGCACCACAATCTACTACCGCAGGCGTCCCCGCCTGCATTAGCGCTGCGCGCACCCAGTCTTCGTCCACGGCGGTATTATGGCAGGAGTCCCGCAAGAGCGGGATGGCGAGCGCGGGGATGCCGAGCTGCAGAACCTTGTCGAAAGCTTTCTCCAGAACGTTCAGGCAGGCCACGCCGAGGATCGCATCCGCCCGGCCCGCCATGAGCAGCTTCAACACACCCGGCGTGCCTTCGGCTATCAGGACGCGGTAACCCATGCTGCGCGCCTCGCCGCTGAGCTCGGCGATTGAGCACAGCCCGCACTCCAGGCAATGGAGCTGGGTCTCGTCTACCTTCGCGGGACAATCCTCCGCCTGGCGGAGGCACTGCGGCAGCAGGAACAAGCGCTTCTCGAAGGGCACGGCCGCGAATTCGCGGCGCCAGTATTCGTTGTTGAGCAGCACCATAGTGAAGCCGATGAAGCCGCGGTCGTAGCCCAGAGGCTGGAGCAACTCCGCGGCGGCGGCATACAAGGTCTGTTTGTCCGGAGCGCGTTCCCGCGGCAGGCGCGCCGCGGCCTCAGCCGCACGCCGGCGGAGCAGTTCGCGCTGCTCCTTTGTCGCCGGGATGGATTTGAAGTTCTCTCCGGCCGGCCGCCATTCCTCATGGCGGTAGGGAGCAGGCGCGCGCCCCACGCCCCCAGCCGCACCCGGAGGGGGAAGAGGCTGGGAAGCTGTCTCCGTATCGCTCGGCGCCTTCATGCTTCCGGTCCCGCTCCCGGTTAGTAGGACAGGCGTCTCGCCTGTCTTAGACAGGCAAGATGCCTGTCCTACCTCTCCCCCGCGTTCATCTGCGGTTCCGAACCCGCCTCAACCCGTGCCCATGCGCCCAGCCCGCCCAAAGCGTAGCAGAGCGGATACAACTCTTCATAATACCACAATACGGCGAAATAGAACCCGATGGGCGCGGGGTCCCAGGAGCCGTCCGCGCGCTGCCGCTCCAGCAGCCACTGCGCCGCGCGCGCACAGCAGGCTTCCTTGGGGTCTACACCGCCGGCCACCAGAGCGCGCAAGGCCAGCCCGGTTTCTTCAGCCGTGCTGCGCGCGCCCGCGCACCCGCCAAAGCCGCCGTCGGGGTTCTGGACGCTCAGCAACCACTTCAGCGCTCGCTCCTGGATTCCGCCTGCTTTCCGAAAACTCCGGCAGGCGTACAGCACCTTGGACGTGCCGTAAGCGCCGTTGGCGTGGCCGGGTGCTGCCTCACAGCCAAACCACAAGGGCGTAAAAGAGCCATCCGGCCGCTGCACTCGTTCCAGGTAATTCCAGCCGGCGTTGAGGGCATCGCAAATAGCCCTCCCCCTACCCCCTCCCGCAAGGGGAGGGGGAACACGCGGCTCCGGCTCCAGGCTGCGCAGCCTCCCCAGTGCCCGTATTGCGTGCGCCGTCAGGTCCGGCGCGCTTTTGTCAAAAGGAAGCTTGTTCCAGCCGCGGCAGAACGTCGGCCAGCCGCCGTCGCGGTTCTGCAAGGCCAACAGCCAGTCCTTGCCGGCCAGGCACGCCGCGTGGTCCTCCGTGACACCCAGCCGCCGCAGCGCGATCAAGGCCCCCGCCGTGTCGTCCGCATCCGGCACGCTGCCGCTGAGGTGGTTCCAGCCCCAGCCGCCGGGTTTTGCGTCGGAGTATACGCTGACGCCCTGGGTCTGCTGAGCCAGCAGCCAGTCGCGCGTCTTGTTCCGCTCCTCGAGACTCAGCGCGCTTTCCAGGAGTCCCGCGGCCGCGAGCGCATCCACCGCCCGCGTGGTATTCCAAACGGAGAGATGCACCTCGACCGGCCACGAACCGTCCTCGCGCTGCGTGTTCAACAGGAACTTGCGCGCGTTCAGCGCTATCCGATGGTCGCCGCGGTCCGCGGCCTTCAGCCCCAGCAGGCAGAACGCGGTGATAGGCACGGCCTCCAGGTAGCCGCCGCTTGCGGGTTGCATTTTGAGAATGAGTTCCAGCGCACGGTCGGCCACGGCTGCGCGCAGCCAGCGCACGGGCAGCAGCCAGCTCGGCGCCTTGCCGTGGCGCGACAGTCCCACGCAGACCAGCGCCGGCAGCGCGTAGCTGACCACCGGCAGCCGCAAGGCGCCCATGAGACGCCGCGGCGCCAGGGCCAACTCGAACGGCAGCGCATCCACTTGGCTCCAAGGCAGCAGGCCGGCGCCGGCGGCGGTCATGCGGATGGGCACTTGGAAGGTCAGGTCGCGGCCGTAAGCGCGGCGCAAGCCCGCCTCCAAGCCGCCCAGCCTGGCGGTGAAAGCACGGGCCTTGTCGTGCTGTTCTCCAGTCAACGCGACGCGGTCCGCGGGATGGCGGGACCGGCCTTGGCGCAGCGCGTCCGCACTCAGAACCAGCAGCGTGGCGGCCAGATTGCTCTGGCTGAGCTCCGTGTCGCCCCAGCCGCCGTCGGGGTTCTGGGTCCGCGCCAGATAGGCGGACGCCTGGCTGAGCCGCGCGTTGGCGCCGGCCTCATCCGCCAGCGCGCAGACTGCCACCGCCGTGGCCAAGGGTGACGAAGCCACGCGGCCTTCCCAGAAGCCCTGTGCGTTGCGCCGCGCCAGCAGGCCTGAGGTAGCGCGGCGGAGGGAGTCGGTAATGCCGGCGGCCATGCGGATAGTGTAATCCGCCGGTGGCGCCGCCTCAAAAGGATTTCGGATTTTGGATTGCGGATGGAACTGCAACCGGAGGAAGTCTGTAACTCACAGCGCAGAGCGTACCGCGGGCGTCCCGCCCGCCTTCGTCCTCGCGCTCTGTCGGCCTGCCACAGGCGGGCGGGACGCCCGCGGTACGCATTTTTGCACTAGCAGTATGCGCGGGCCGGCTAGACTGGGTGCGCTGCCGTGCCAGGGACGGAAAGTTGCCGCCGACTTGCGAAAGGGACTCGCTGCCACATGCCCTCCGAACTGCGCAAAGACCCGCTCTCCCAGCGTTGGGTGATCATCGCCGCGGAGCGCGCACGGCGGCCGGCCGATTTCGACTCGGAGAAAGAAGACGGGCCGCCGCATTTCGATCCCTTCGCGCCAGGGAATGAAGCCAAGACGCCGCCCGAGATCGCCGCGTACCGCACTCCCGGCAGCGCCCCCAACACTCCGGGCTGGCGGGTGCGCGTCGTGCCCAACAAGTTCCCCGCCTTGCAGGTCGAGGGCACGCTGAACAAGCGCGGCGACGGCATCTACGACCGCATGCAGGGCATTGGCGCGCATGAGGTCATCATTGACACGCCCCTGTGCGTGCGCAGCTTCACGGAACTGCCCGACGCGGCCGTGCAGGAGATGATCTGGATGTACCGCGACCGCCTGGTGGACCTGGGGCGCGACAAGCGTCTGAAACACGGGATGGTGTTCAAGAACACGGGGAAGGCGGCCGGGGGCACGCTGTACCACTCCCACAGCCAGTTGATTGTGACGCCGATCATACCGCAAACCGTTCAGCAGAAAATGGAGGCCTGCCGGCAGTTCTACGAGTACCGCGGGCGCTGCCTGATCTGCGACCTGGCCGCCCAGGAAATGGAGGCCAAGGTGCGCGTGGTCATGGACTCCGGCCTGTTCCTGGCATTGGAGCCTTACGCGCCGCGCACGCCCTTTGAAACCTGGGTGCTGCCCAAGAATCACGAATCGCACTTCGAGGACATCCAGCAGCAGGGCTGCGAGGAACTGGCCTTCATCCTCAAGCGCACCGTGCTGCGCCTGGAAAAAGGGCTGGGGCCTGTGGCGTACAACTACATGCTGACCGGCTCGCCGTTCGACAGCGGGCCGCTGCCGCACTTCCATTGGCACATCGAGATCGTGCCGCGGCTGACGAAGCAGGCGGGCTTTGAATGGGGCACGGGTTTCTACATCAACCCCGTGCCGCCCGAGGAAGCCGCGGAGTTCCTCAGGAGAGTTACCCTTTAGCCAGGACTGTTCACCGCAGAGACGCAGAGGACGCAGAGAAGGATTTTGGATTTTGGATTGAACTGATGAACCTAAAACCCATTGGACCCAACTCCCCTGTTGTTCTCTGCGCTCTCCGCGTCTCGGCGGTGAATAAGGTGAGCTAACCACCATGAACATTGCTTTCGCCTCGTCCGAAGTCGTGCCCTTTTCCCAGACCGGCGGCCTGGCCGACGTGGCTGGCGCCCTGCCGGCGGAGCTGGCCGGACTCGGGCACACGGTCTCGGTTTACACGCCCTATTACCGTTGCGTCAAAGCGGTTGATCCCAAGGCCGAAGTGGCAGCGCAAGGCGTAGTGCCGGTGGGGAGCGAGATGGTCCCCTGGACGCTCTACGCCTCCAGCCTGTCCCCCGCCCGCCCGGCCGGGCCGCGGCGCTCCAAGCGCGGGAGCCTGCGCGTGTACTTCATCGCTTGCGACGCGTACTTCGACCGCGAGGGCTTGTACGGCCCTCGGGACGGCGACTACCCGGACAATTGCAGCCGCTTCGTGTTCTTTTGCCAGGCCTGCCTGGCCGCGGCGCGCGCCCGCGGAGAACCGCCGGACGTGTGGCACTGCCACGACTGGCAGGCGGCCCTGATCCCCGTGTACCTCAAGCTCACGCTGGCGGGCGATCCCTTCCATGCGCGGGCGGCCAGCGTGTTCAGCATCCACAATCTCTCTTACCTGGGGCAGTTCTGGCACTGGGACTGGCCGCTGCTCAATCTGCCGTGGCAACACTACAACTGGCGCGAGCTGGAGCTGCACGGGAGGATGAGCCTGCTCAAAGGCGCACTCGTCCACTCCGGCCTGCTGCTCACCGTTTCGGCGACTTATGCGCGTGAGATCCAGAGCGCCGCGTACGGCTGCCAGTTGGAAGGTGTGCTGGCGGAACGAAAAGACGTGCTCTTCGGCATCGTCAACGGGATGGACGCGCGGACCTGGAATCCGCGCACCGATGCGCTCTTGCCGGCGAACTACAGCCCCGAGGACCTGGCCGGCAAACAGGCCTGCAAGAAAGCCTTGCGCGAAAAACTGAACCTGCCCCAGGACTCGACGGCGGTGGTCGGCATGGTGGGGCGGCTGGTTGACCAGAAGTTCGGCCTGGTGGCCCGTTGCCTGGACGAATTACTGAAACGGAACATCCAGTTGGCTATCCTGGGGGAGGGGCGCGAAGACTACCAGCAGTTCCTGCAGCGCACCCAGGCGGCCCACCCGGGGAAGGTTGCGGCGGTCTTGACCTTCGACAACGCCTTGGCGCACTTGATCGAGGCCGGCGCGGACATCTTCCTCATGCCCAGCAGCTATGAGCCCTGCGGACTGAACCAGCTCTACTCGCTGGCCTACGGCACCCCGCCGCTGGTGCACGGCGTGGGCGGCCTGGCGGACACAG
>JBEKKG010000108.1:0-12412 GCA_050010835.1 Planctomycetota bacterium | reverse complement strand
CGAACTCGACGCTGAAACCGCGGTAAGGCGAGCGGTGCAGGCCCAGAATGAAGCCTTCCACCACGCCCTTGGCCAGCAACTGCATGCTCTTGATGCGGCCCAGAGTCTCAAAATCGAGGTACTTGAACTCCGCCATTTGAACTCCAAACCATGAATGATGAACGATGAATGATGAATGAACAGCATCCTAAAATTCATCATTCGTCATTCTGCATTCATCGTTCCGTCACAGCCCGCTTGCCGGCGGCTTGACGTGCTCCAGCAGCCGCTTGATCAGGTCCTCGCTCTTGATGCGCGCCGACTCCGCGCGAAAGTTCGTCACGATGCGGTGCCGCAGCACCGGCAGCGCCACAGACTGGATGTCTTTCACGGAAACGTGGAAGCGGCCGTCGAGCACCGCGCGCGCCTTGCTGGCCAGGATCAGGTAAATGGAAGCGCGGCAGGACGCGCCCCAGGAGACGTAATCGCGGATGAAGTCCGGCGCGGCCTTCTCCGCCGGACGGCTCGCAGTCGCCAGGCGCACCGCATAGCGCACGATGGGCTCGACGACGGGGACTTCGCGCACGATCCGCTGGTAATGGAGCAGTTCTGCGCCGGACAGGACGTGGCTGAGCTGGGCCGTTTCCGCGCGCGTGGTCTGTTCGATCACTTTGATTTCGTCGGCCTTGGGCAGGTGGCCGATGATTGACGAGAACATGAAACGGTCCTGCTGGAGCTGCGGCAGCGCGTAGGTGCCTTCCTGTTCGATCGGGTTCTGCGTGGCCAGCACGAAGAACGGCTCGGGCAGCTTGTACGTCGTGCCCGCGACGGTCACCTGGTGTTCCTGCATGGCTTCCAGCAGCGCGGCCTGCGTCTTGGGCGGCGTGCGGTTGATTTCGTCGGCCAGGATGATGTTGCCGAACAGCGGGCCGGGTTTGAAGCGCAGCGCGCGTTCATGCGTGCTCTTGTCCTCTTCCAGCACCTCCGTGCCGGCGATGTCGGACGGCATCAGGTCGGGGGTGAACTGGATGCGCCGGAACTGAAGGTCCAGGATCTCGCCGATGCTCTTGATCAGCAGCGTCTTGGCCAGACCCGGCACACCGGTGATCAGACAATGCGCGCCGGCGAAGAAGGAGATCAGGACCTCATCCACCACCTGCTCCTGGCCGATGATGACTTTGCGCAGTTCGGCCAGGATTTTGGCCTTGCTCTGCCTGAGCTGCTCGACCAGCTCCTTGACCTGTGTCTCAGTCATTTCCGCCATGAGATTCTCCAGCCTCACTGCTGAGTGTCCGAGCCGCGACCGTAAGGGAGCGGACACTGCCGCTTGCTCACGCGCGCGGCTTGGATCTTTCCCCGCCTTACTGCGGCGCCGGTACGGCCTCTTGCAGCCGCCTGATCAGGTCTTCGACCGTCACTTTGTCCACTTCCGCCCGGAAGTTCATGCCAATGCGATGCCGCAGCACGGGCGTCAGCACTGCTTTGACGTCGGCGAACGTTACCGTGTTCCGCCCGCTCAGCGCCGCCTTGCTCTTGGCGCCCAGGACGATGTTCTGCGACGCGCGCAAGCCCGCGCCCCAGGCGATGTATTCCTTGGCGAAGTCCGTGGCCGTCGTCTCGCCGGTGCGGCTGGCGGCGACCAGGTCCACGATGTAGCTGGAGAGCGCCGCGGGCACCGTGACTTCGCGGATGACGGTCTGCGCGGCCAGCAGTTCTTCGCCGCTGATCACCGGCCGCAAGCTCACCTGCCCGGCGCCCGTCGCCGCCTGCACGATCTGCACTTCCTCGTCTTCGGTGTTGTACGGCATCAGGACGTTGAACATGAAGCGGTCCTGCTGCGCTTCAGGCAGCGGGTAGGTGCCTTCCTGCGCGAAGGGGATCTGAGTGGCCAGCACGTAGAAAGGCTTGGGCAGGGGATAGGTCTGTCCGGAGAGCGTCGTCTGTTTTTCCTGCATGGCTTCCAGCAGCGCGGCCTGCGTCTTGGGTGGCGTGCGGTTGATTTCGTCGGCCATGACGATGTTGGCAAAGATGGGGCCCTTCGCGAATTTCAGTTCGCGGTTGCCGGTGGCGCGGTTTTCCTCCAATATCTCGGTGCCGGTGATGTCGGCCGGCATCAAATCGGGCGTGAACTGGATGCGTTTGAAATCCAGTTTCAGGATTGGCGCCAGGCTGGTGATCAGCAGCGTCTTGGCTGCGCCCGGCACGCCCGTGATGAGGCAGTGTCCGCCGGCGAAGAACGCCGTCAGCAGTTGATCTATCGGCTCGGCATGGCCGACGATCACGCGTTGGAGTTCTTCCACGATTCTGATCCGGGCGTCGCGCAGGTAAGCAACGTCTATTGTTCCTGCTGGCATTCGCAGGGCCTCCGCTTTGAAGTGCGATCCGTCTTGAAACAGGTTCCTGGCTGTTTCACATACAATTGAACCGGCCCGATGGCTTAACCTTTTACGAAAAATCCGTTGTAATCCGGGCGTATTCATGTTATCGTCAAAGCTGAGTATGGGGGAGGTTGACACGCCGAGGTGGACGAACATGGCCCGATCCAAGCCCGAATACAGGCCGTTGCGCGCGGAACCTTGGGGCCGGCGCGGCTTCTTGCAGAAATCGGCCGTGATGCTCGGCGGCGCCGCTTTCGCCGGCGCGCTCGGCGGGATGTTCTCCAAACTCCAGGCTGATGAAGACACCCGGAATGAAACCGTCAAGACCGGCGAACTGTTCTTCCCGCGCCTGAAATTCCATGTGCGCGACCGCAGGCACGACATCTGGAACGTCGGCCCCTCCGGCGACGTGATTCTGCGCCGCAAACTCGTCGAACTGACCAACGTCAACGCCAGCCGGGATCCCGTCGTCGTGGAACTCGATGACCTCGAGAAAATGACCCGCTATCCCTACGTCTTCATGACCTCGGAAACCGAATTCGATCTCGAACCCAAGCAGGCCGGCAACCTCCGCGAATTCCTGATGCGCGGCGGCTTCGTGCATGCCGACGATTGTTGCCATCCCAACACCAAAGGCCGGATTGTGAAATCCGATCTCGGCGAGAACTTCGAATTCAAAGCCCGCGAAAGCGGCAAGTTCGCCACAGACGGCGACCGCTTCTTCATGGATTACTGCCGCATTATCCACTCGCTGTTCCCAGACAACCCGATGCGCCGCATTCCGGACAACCACGAAATCTACCGCTGCTATTTCAACTTCCCCAAAGGCTGCCCGATCACGCAGGGCGTGGATCACGGCGCGTGGGGCCTCTTCGAAAAAGGCACCGGTCGCCTGATGACCGTCGCCACGCCCGGCGACCTGCACTGCGGCTGGATGTCCATCTATTTTGGCGCCAGGGCTGACCTGGAAGCGATCAAGATGGGCATCAATGTCCTGATGTACTACCTGACGCACTGATTTCCGATCTTCTTGTTGCAGTTGAGCGCGGCAGAGGCGCCGCTGTGCGCCTTATGATACAATGCACTGCCCGCAGGGGAGGATAACGATGCCCAACAGCAGTGCTGAGAGCGCCCCCTCCCCCCAAACCCCTCCCGCGGCGGGGAGGGGGCAGGGGGAGGGGGATCCCGAGATGGCCGCTGCGGCCAACACGGCGCACACTCGGGAACCGGCACAATTCGCCTTCTCGTTGTTCCTCGTGACGGGCCTGCTGTTCGTCTTATTTGTGCTCTACGGGGTCGCGGAGAGGTTCTTGCTTTCGGACCCGAACCGTCCGTTTGCGCACGGGTTTCATTTTGTCAACGGCCTGATAGCAGTTTTGGCCACGGGCGCCCTGACCGCCTGGCTGATTCGCCAGGCCTCAGAACCTGTTCTAGTGCCGGCGGCCGTTGAAGGCGCGGAGTTTGCCGTCAGCGAGAAAGAGAGCCTGGAGCGTTACGCCCGCTGGTTTATCCAGATGCGTTGGATTGCCGTCATGGTGGCGGTGCTCCTTATTATCATTGCGGTGGAATTCGCGCGCCTGTTGCCGCGCGAGACCAGATGGCCGCTGCTTCAGACCGTGGCGGTTCTGGCGTCGTCGAACGCGTTGTACGTATTCCTGCTGCGGAAACGCGGGGGCACGGTGGCCCTGCTGCTAACCCAAGTCTACGCCGATCTTCTGCTGCTCACTATTCTGTTGCACTTCTCAGGTGGAATTGAGAACCCCCTTGTCTTCGTGCTGGTTTTCCATGTGATCATCGCCGGGATCCTGGTGTCCCGGCGGCAGTGTTACACCGTGGCCCTCGTCGCCAGCCTGCTCATCGCGGTCATGGGATGGGCGGAATGGGGGCGGGCCGTGACGCATTACCCACTGGTCCTCCTGCCTCACGTGCCGGGACGCGCGGCGCACGACAGCCTGTATGTCACCAGCACCATCGCGTTCCTGACGGCGACGCTTCTCCTGGTGGCGCACTTCGTCACCACGCTGGCCGACCGCGCCCGCGCAGATGAGCGGCTGGCCAGGGAAATGGCCCAGCGGGCGCTGGCAGAACGCCAGCTTTTGGAACAAGCCCTCGTCACCACGGGTGCGGGCTTGTGCGTCATAACCCCTGAAGGCCGCTACCGCTGGACCAGCAAACGCTGGGAGGAATGGTTCCAAAGCGTCCCTCTCACCCCAGCCCTCTCCCCCAAGGAGAGAGGGAGCGGCGAAGGGACACCTGCCGAACAAGCCTTTCAAACGGGTGCGGTGCTGGTGACGGAGCAAGCCATCACCGCCTCCTCATCCCAACCCTCTCCCCCTGGAGGAGAGGGAGGGGTGCGGGGGGGCTCGCCGCCGCGTGAGCACGAGCACAGAATTCTACAGATTACCACCGCGCCGTTGCGCGACAGCCAGGGGCGGATTATCGAGGTGGTCAAGTTCGCCCAGGAGGTCACACAGCAAAAGCGGGTGCAGGCGCAACTGCTCCAGGCCAGTAAACTGGCCGCAGTGGGAGAACTGGCCGGCAACGTCGCGCATGAAGTCAACAACCCCATCGGCATCATCAGCGCCAAGGGCCGCCTCCTGCTGGCTGATCACAGGCAGGAAATATCGGACAAGGTGGCGGCGGAAATCGCCAAGATCACCGACGCCGCCGACCGCGTGGCGCAGATCGCTCGCAAGCTGCTTTCGCTAAGCCGCTCTTCAGGCGTGGCGCACGACAGCCTGGATATCCGCATGCCGATCCGGAAAGCGCTGGCCATGATCGAAGACCGAGCCCACAAAGAGAACGTTTCTTTGCAAGATCAATTGGCCGGAGATTTGCAGCCAGTTTCGGCCAACGCCGGCGAGCTGGAGCAGGTCTTTTTGAACCTGTTCCTCAACGCGCTGGACGCCATGCCCCACGGGGGACGCTTGCAGTTCACGGCTTTTGAAGAGCAACGTGGGCTTTCCATTGGGGGGCGCTGCGTTACGGTCCAAGTCAGCGATACGGGGACCGGCATGACCAAGGAAGTAATGGAGCGCATCTTCGATCCGTTCTTCACCACGAAGGAAGAGGGCAAAGGCACAGGGTTGGGCCTTTCCATTTGCCTGGGCATCATCCGCAGCCACAAAGGGGAGATTGAAGTGGACAGCCAGCCCGGCGAAGGCACTACGTTCACCATCAGGTTGCCTGTGGCGCAGGCTGTCAGACTGCGTCCCACCGGCTCGACAGCCGGTGCCACGCCCGAGGAGTCCGCGCATGGCTAACGCACGCATCCTGGTGGTGGATGACGAACTGGGCATGCTGGAGGTATGCGCCGATACCTTGCGCAAGCTGCCGGACGCGGAGGTGCTCACCGAACAGCAGAGTTCTCGTGCTGCGGAGCGTCTGCCCGTGGAAAGCTTCGACCTGCTGATCGCCGACATCAGGATGCCCGGCTTGTCGGGGATGGAGCTGCTTAAGCTTGCGCGCCAGCACGATCCCCAGTTGCCCGTGCTCATGCTCACTGCTTACCCCTCGGTGGAGAGTGCCGTGGAGAGCATGAAACTCGGCGCGGTGGACTACCTCACCAAACCTTTTCTGCCTCAGGAACTGCTGGTCACCGCCAGCCACCTGCTGGAAGCCAAGCGTCTGCGAGACGAAAAGCGGCTGCTCCAAAGGCAGGTGGAACGGCCGTATTCGTTTGGCGACATCATCGGCCGCTGCGCCGTCATGCAGGCGGTGTTCGACAAGATACGCCGCGTGGCCGAAGCCGACGTGGATGTGCTGATTGCCGGAGAGACGGGGACGGGGAAGGAATTGGTTGCCCATAGCATCCATAACTTGAGCCCGCGGCGGAGCGCCCTTTGTGCCGGTGGACTGTGGGGCCATCCCGGAGAACCTGCTGGAGGGCGAACTGCTGGGCCACGAGCGGGGGGCCTTCACGGGCGCTTTCACGCGCAGCCTGGGGCTGCTGGAAATGGCCGATGGCGGCTCGTTCTTCTTCGACGAGATTGCCGAACTGCCGCTGCAACTGCAAGCCAAGTGCCTGCGGGTGCTGCAGGAACGAAAGTTCCGCAGGGTCGGCGGCAAGAAGGAAATCTCAGTGAACGTGCGCGTGCTGGCAGCCACCAACCGCGATCTGGCAACGGAGGTGCGCGAGCGCCGTTTCCGCGAAGACCTGTATTACCGCATCAATGTCGCGCGCATTGAACTCCCGCCGCTGCGCGAGCGCGTCGAAGACATCCCCCTCTTGGTCGAGCGCTTTGTGGCCAAGTATTCGCAAGAGATGGGCAAGTCCGGCATCGAATTGGAACCTGAATTGCTTGAGGTGCTATGCCGCTACTCTTGGCCAGGGAACATTCGAGAGCTGCAGAATGTCGTGAAGAGGGCTCTGGCTATGACGGATAAAAAAGTGCTGACACTTAACGATTTGCCGGATGAAGTTGTCGTCAGGTCGGGCGACCAGGGCGCTGCTGAAGGCCAGGGTTTCTTCCACTTGCGCGCACAGCGCATGACCGCCTTCGAGAAAGAGTACTTGGTGGACCTCCTGACCGGTTGCCAGGGCGATGTCTCCAAAGCCGCCGGAGAAGCCCGCCTGCCGCGGGGAACGTTGTATCGGCTGCTGAAGAAGCACGGCATAGTGCCTGAATCTTTCCGTTCACAAGTCTTCAGCATCTGAAGGGCACTGTCACATCTGTGTGAAAATGTCAGGATTCTGACATATAAATGTCAGGATTTTGTCACAGTGCTGAGACAGGCATTAGGCTTTGGGCGGGGTTGTAGGACAAGCTTTCCAGCTTGTCGGGGCAAGCTGGAAAGCTTGCCCTACAACCGCATTGGCACGCCGCTCGCGTAGCGATAGCCGTTGTGTTCCGTCTGGTTGCCAGCCTGGGAAGAGGAGGAAGTCTGAAGTGGAAACAATGGAACAGGTCCGTCCCGCTATCGCTGCCCAGAGCCGCTCGACGAGAACCGCACGGGTGGCCGCAACAAGAGAGCAGATCGCCCTGCAGCTATCTGTGCGCTTACGGGGGTTGACCCCCCAGCAAGCGCAAGAGCTTGCAGGTCTCGCACGGGAACGCTCGTTTGCGGCTGGGGAAGTGATCTTCAACGAGGGTGACCAAGCCAGCGAAATCTATCTGTTGCTGGAAGGCCGCGTCTTCTTGGGAGCGAAGTTCTCTGAGAGCGCTGGACACGTAACCTTCGCGTCAATAGGCCCTTCGGAGTTCTTGGGCTGGTCGGCATTGGTGCATCCCCATCGCAAGACAGCGTATGCGGAGGCCGTTGCGGACACGGAAGTGCTTGTCTTCAGGAGTAGAGAACTCCTGGACTTGTGCGACCAAGACCCGGCCATGGGATACGTGATAATGCGTTGTTTGCTTGCCACGGTCGGCCAGCGCCTGATAGCCACGCGGCAGCGGATGTTGGATATATTCGGGTAGCCCAAACGGTTTCGGGTTTCGGATTGACGATTGCGGATAGGCCCTCGCGCTCCAAGGTTATCATGCCGCCAAGGACTCAATCCGCAATCGAAACACGCGTCACATCGGTGTGACACGCAACGAAGCTCTTTCACACAAATGTGACAGACAAGAGGTTTTCGATTTTCGATTTTCGATTTTCGATTGCACGGCCCCCGGCACTCAAAATCGAAAATCGAAAATTGAAAATCGAAAGTGACCGCTCTCCGGCACGAGGGTTGCAGGCTCGAAATGGTGAGTGGGTCTGCAAGCACCGGGGGACGTTAGCTCGTTGAGGAGAAGACAATTGTGAAGTTCGCCGCAGAATACAGCCGTGTATTCGTCGTCGCCGTTGCCTTGGCGCTGTGCGGGCTTGCCGCCTACCAGATTGACGCGACAACCGGGACCAGAGTCAAGTACTATAGTTTGAAGGGTTTGGTTACGGACACCCATAACCGGCCCATTGTTGGTGCGACAGTTTATTTTATAGATTCCAGCACTATCAGCACTGCCACCGTCACGCCTGCGGATATCTTGAGCGGCGCCAGCGAGGTCTCAGACCAACCGCTGGAGAGCATCATCAACAACGCGGTTCTGGTCAAAACTTTGCCTCAGGCGAAGACCAATAAGAAAGGACAGTTCGCGGTCAAGAAACTCAACGGTAATACTACCTATTATCCGTTCGTTGTTCCCGCCGATAAGGATGCCACCTACTTGAGCGGCGGCGACGCCAGCCGCATCGCCTTTACGCCAAAGGCTCTCTCGCGGTCGGGGCTGCACATAAATATGAGTTGGAGCACACCGAGCGGCGCTACTTACATTGGCACCAGCGCCTGTTACGCTTGCCACGGCCCCAACGGCCCCGGCCCCGATGAAACCAGCAATAAGCACCATGGCCACCAGTTGATGTTCCATCAGCCTGGGAGGGATACGGCCAACCAGGACGCCGCTGGACATGTAGGCTCAAGCTGGAATGATCTTACCAACAAGTTTACTTTCGCGTACCAAACCGCGCCTAATACCAAACCAATCCCCATATCGCCCTCCACGACGCTGGAGACCCTTTACTTCCAGGATTACGATTCCACACAGTCGTCAGCGAACCAGTTTAACATCTATGAGAACACTCCATCGCCATTGACCCAAGTCTACGTGAAGGCATATCTGTGGATAACGTCAAACGCAAACGGGGCCTACAACGTAACGCTCGAGAACTCGATCAACCCCGCCGACCCCAACAACTTTATTACGATGACAGTGCCGCTGACGATGGGCGGCTACATCCGGCAGCGCCTGCTGCTGACCCCGCCGGGCTGCAACGGGCTCTACGCTTTTATCACTTACTATGCGCTGACCGGCTCTGCTTCGCAAGGCCTGCAGGTTAACTACGACCGGACACGCAAGCCGTTCACGCCTGGCGGCACAGGCGGCGGCGGTTTCAGCAACTTCTTCACTGCTTCGACCACTGTGTCCAAGAACCTTTTGAATGCGAAGTTCACGCCGGCTCAGGGGGGCAAAGTCAGTACCGAACAGGGCTGCGCGATTTGCCACCTCGGCGCCGGCAGCTACAAGAGTTTCACTGATCCTGTGACCCAGGAAGCCTTGGCCCTTACGGTGTCTGACCCTAATGGGACTTATCCTATCGGCGGCCCCAACTCTAATGCTGGGTCCCAAGACATTGGCATTAGCTGCGAACAATGCCACGGGCCGGGTTCCCAGCATCGGGCGGAGGCCCTGAAGGGTCTCACGCCGGCAACCACTTCCAAAGGCAAGAAACCGGCAGCGGTGGACTACACCGGCAAGTTCATAGTCAATCCTGCGCTGTTGTGCGCGGACCGCGCCAGTCTCATCTGCGGACGCTGTCACGGCGGCGGCAGCATAACTGACGAGATCAATAACTTCCCCCCGCCGGGCATCAGCCGGGCGCAGTATCTAACCTACTTAAAGGCCCCAACCAACCTGAGTCTCTGGCCCGACAACTTGCATAATCGAACCGGCCATGGCGATACTGGGCAGACTTACCAGGATTACCTGTGCTCCATGATGAGCCACAATGCGCGGCAACTTGTGGCTTGCGATGACTGCCACGATGCGATGGGCGGTACGACCTTCCGGTATTACCTCCAAGACGATCCGGATGATCCCAATAGCACTCTCTGCCAGCGCTGCCACGCCATTGACGTAGCCCAGCATCTGCCTCAGAAGACTGGCAGCGCGATGGATGGGGATAAGATGGCCTGTAGAAAGTGCCACATGACCAGAACAGCCAAGGGCGGGGCTGGTGCACCTGGATTGATCTTAGGCACGCCCGCCAGTACCCCATTCCTGTCCGTGACTTCAGACGCCAACATCTACTACTGGCAGGGCGACAAGTCCTCACACATCTGGGATGTGCCCAGCAAGTTCTCCGCGGGCGTCGCGGGTGTGCAACCCGGCAACACCCTCGGCGGCATCAGCGGCAGCATCAACGGTAGTGCTACCGCCGCCTCCACGCTGGGCGCCATGCCGGTCCCCTACACTAACGCCTGCGGCACCTGCCATGACGCCAGCAAGTTGCAGTTTCAGGCACCGCAGTGACAAAGTGTTCATAAGGCCGGGCAGACAAAACGTCTGCCCTGTCCGAGGAAGTGGTGAGGCAGGAGAAAGCAATGTCAAAAACAAGCTGCAAGGATTCCCGGTTCGGTCTAATGGCCAGAAGGCTCGGAGCACTCCTCTTTCTCGCTCTGCCACTGCTCAGCGGCGGTGCTGCAGCCGCTGAGAACCAGTACGTCGGAGTGGAGAAATGCAAGAACTGCCACTCGGCTACCAAGAAAGGCGACCAGTATGGCATCTGGGTGAAAGGGAAGCACGCCAAGGCCGTCCCAGAACTGGCCACCGACCAGGCCAAGAAATACGCCCAAGCGAAGAATGTCGCCGATCCGCATAAGGGCGCGGAATGCCTCAAGTGCCATGTGACCGCGTACGAGTCGCCCGCCGCGCAGAAGAGCCCGAAGTTCGATCCCGCGCTGGGCGTGCAATGCGAAAGCTGCCACGGCCCCGGCGGCAACCATGTGAAGGCCCGGCTGGGAGCGGAGGAGGAAGGGGACGACACCAAGCCCGTCCAGATCGCCAAAGATGAGATCATCGCCAAGCCCACGGCCGAGGACTGCCGGAAGTGCCACAACAAGGAGTCGCCTGCCTACAAGCCGTTCGCCTTCAGGAAGTACTTCAAGGAAATTGCGCACCTTGATCCGCGCAAGCAGCGTCCCGCAGACTACGTAGACAAGATCCCGGACGACCCTAAGGACGACCCCGAGGCCGCAAAGGTCGAGTTCAAGAAATAACTGTGGCGCGGGTGTCCCGCCCATGCTGCGAGCAGAGCGTTAAGGAATCCCCTCGCTGGTCTTCGGAGGTGCATGATAAGTGGGCCTGTATCACATGCTTGGCCTATCCACGCGTGCCGGTGGTCCCGGCTTGCCAGGGGGAGCGCGCCGCCACTCACCTGTTGCCGGCGAACTTGGGCAATACGAGTATTTGGCATTAAGGAAGAAGACCACAAAGCTCAAATTCCGGCTCCTGCTACTCGTTCTAGCTGCGGGGACGGCTGCCGCAGTTCTGGGGTTTTCTTTCAGCTTCCGCCCGGCGCCGGTCGTTCAGCCCTTGGCCTTCGACCATAAGCGGCACGGGGCTGAAGACATCGCCTGCAAGGACTGCCACAAGCGAGTCGAGGATTCTCCTTACGCCACGTTCCCTAAGCTCAAACAGTGCCTGTTGTGCCACTTGGAGGCCAAAGGGAACCATCCGGATGAACCCAAAATCCGTGACTACGCCAAGGAAAAGAAAGAAATTCCCTGGATTCAAGTGAACCGGCTTCCGGGGCATGTGTACTTCTCGCACGCGGCCCACGTCAAGTACGCGCGAATGGACTGCAAGGAGTGCCACGGGGACATGAAAGAGCGCACTGAGCCGGTCACCGTTTCGCAGATCCAGCACCTTGACATGAATACGTGCATGGATTGCCACAAGGAAAAAGGCGTCAGCACCGACTGTCTGAGGTGCCACAAGTAGGACAGCCTTTCCAGGCTGTCCGGACAGGCTGGAAAGCCTGTTCTACTGTTCCACAGGTGAGGAAGGCCGGATGAACGAATTGACACGGCGCAAGTTCCTTGCAGGTGCGGCCACCGCCGGAGCTCTAGGACTGTGCGGTTGCGAAGTGGGCGAAGACCCCTACGCGCTGGTCAAGCCCGAAGTGCCGGGAGCAGGGCACTGGAGCAAGGGTGAGGAAAAATGGATTCCCAGCGTCTGCGGCCAGTGCCCGGCGGGCTGCGGGGTGCGCGTGCGCGTGGTGGAAGGGCGGGCGGTCAAAATCGAAGGCCACGCGGACCATCCAATTAACCGCGGGGGCTTGGGACCCAAGGGCCAGTCGGGGCTGCAAGTGCTCTACAGCCCCAACCGGATCCGCACGCCGTTGCGGCGTCACGGCCGGCGGGGTGGGGGATTCTGGAACCCGATCACGTGGGAGGAGGCGATCGCGGAAATCGCCAAGACGCTGCGTGAGTTGCGGGCTGGCGGCGAACCCCGCGCGCTGGCGGTCTTGGACGGGGAGCCGCGCGGGATGACGCGCGAGCTCTGGGTGCGCTT
>JBEKKG010000107.1:0-12467 GCA_050010835.1 Planctomycetota bacterium | reverse complement strand
GCGGGCGCTCTGGACCAGGACGGCGCGCACAGGATCAAGGGCCTCTGCCGCGAAACCAGCGTCAGCATCAGCGGCCTCGGCTATTACCCGAACCTGCTCTCCCCCGACCGCCAGGAAGCCGCCGCCTGCCTCATGCATCTCAAGAAAGTCATCCAGGCCGCACAGCTTCTGGATGTAAACCTGGTCAACACCTTCATTGGGCGCGACTGGACGCGCTCGGTGGACGACAACTGGCCCGCCTTCCGGCGCGTCTGGAAGCCGCTGGTCGGCTTCGCCGCAAGCCGTGGCGTGCGCATTGGCATCGAGAACTGCCCGATGTTTTTCAGCGAGGACGAGTGGCCTGGCGGCAAGAACCTCGCCTACTGCCCGGCGATCTGGCGGCGCATGTTCGCGGAAATTCCCAGCAAGAACTTTGGGCTGAACTTCGACCCCTCGCATTTCGTGTGGCAGCAGATGAACTACCTGCGGCCGCTGCGCGAGTTCAGCGCCAGGCTGTTCCACGTCCACGCCAAGGACGCGCGCGTGGAAAAGCACGTCCTGGACGAGGTGGGCATACTCGCCATGCCGTTGCATTACCACGCGCCCAAGCTTCCCGGGCTGGGCGACGTGGATTGGAGCGCCTTCTTTTCCGTGCTCAGCGACACCGGCTACGACGGCCCGGTGTGCATCGAAGTGGAAGACCGCGCCTACGAAAGGAATCTGGAGACGCGCAAGCAGGCCCTGCGCCAGTCCGCGCGTTACCTAAGGCAATTCATGGGAGCATGACAACCGTTCAGTCTCCGAGCCGCGCGCGCAAGCAAGCGGCAGTGTCCGCTCCCTCACGGTCGCGGCTCGGACTGAACAATTACGGAGAATGAAAATGGAATACAGCTACGCAGAGATCGCCAAGATGATTGACCACTCGCTGCTCAACCCCGTGATGACGGACGAGCAGCTTGAAGCCGGCTGCCGCCTGGCCCTGAAATACGACGTGGCCAGCGTCTGCATCAAGCCGTATTACCTGCGCCGCTGCGCGGAACTCCTGCGCGGCAGCACCGTCCAGCCCAGCACCACCATCGGATTTCCTCACGGCGGCCACGCCACGGCGCTCAAGGTCGCCGAGGCGCAGCAGGCGCTCGCTGACGGCGGCACCGAACTGGACATGGTGGTGAACATCGGCAAGGTGCTCAGCGGCGACTGGAAGTTCGTCCAGGACGACATCCGGGCTGTCGTGGACGTGGCCCATGCGTGCCGTGCGATTGTGAAGGTCATTTTTGAGAACTGCTACTTGCAGGACGTCCAGAAGATCAAGCTCTGCGAAATCTGCGCGGCCGTCCAGGCCGACTTCGTCAAGACCTCCACGGGCTACGGCTCAGGCGGCGCGACCCTCGAAGACCTGAAGCTGATGCGCCGGCATTCACCCCCTGCCGTCCGTGTCAAGGCCGCGGGCGGCATCCGCACCCTGGACGCGCTGCTCGAAGTCCGCGCCATCGGAGTGGCGCGCTGCGGCGCCACCCGGACCGCGGAGATGCTGGATGAAGGCAAGAAGCGGCTTGGGATTGCGGGCTGATCGGTCGGATCGGTCAGATCAGTCCGACCGGTCGGGGCCGCTTGCTGACGCGCGCGGCTCGGAAACTGAACCGTTACTCAATTTTCAACTGTGGCATTACCCCCACGAACGCCGGCCCTGGCGGGACCTTCATGGTGTTCAGCTTCTCCAGCGTGCCATGTTCGGCATCGCAGCGGAAAATGGTCACCGTGCCGCTCTTCTGGTTGGCGGCCAGGAGGTACTTGCCGCTGGGGTCGAGAGTGAAATCGCGCGGCACTTGGATGTCTCCGCCGCCGGTTTCGTGGCCCACCACTTTCAACTGCCCGTCGTTGGGATCGGCAGCGAAAATCGCAATGCTGTCGTGCCCGCGGTTGGACGCGTAGACGAATTTGCCGTTGGGTGAGACCAGGACGTGCGCGCCCGAATTGCCCTTCACCGCCAGGCCGCCAGGCAGAATTGACTGCGTCTTCGGATCGGAAAGCGTGCCCGTGGCCGAGGCATACGCGAAACTCGTGATGGTGCTGTCCAGTTCGTTGACCAGATAGGCACAGCGCCCCGCGGGGTGCAGGACTATGTGGCGCGGCCCGGCGCCCTGGGCCGTGGGCACGCTGGGCGGGTTGTTGGGCTTGAGCTCGCCCGTGGCCTCGTCGAAGAGGAACTGCGCGACGTGGTTCGAGCCCAAGCACGGCACGAAGACGAAACGGCCGGAGGGATCGCTGATGATCTGATGCGCGTTCTTGCCCGGCTCCAGTTTGGCCTGGGGTTCAGCCACGCCGCCATTGGGCTGCACAGCCAGCACGCCGATGGTCCCGCTGCCGTAGTTGGCCACGAAGACCCACTTGCCGCTCGGGTGCACGGAGACGTGGCACGGGCCGTTGCCCGCGGACGAGGCCTCATTGAGCTTCGTCAGCGCGCCGTCGTTGGGGCTGATGGCGAACGCTGTGACGCGCCCCGGCTGGCCCTCGTTGGCGGCGTACATGTATTTCCGCGAGGGGTGCCAGGCCAGGTAAGTGGGGTTCTTGCCGCCGCTGGAAGTGCTCGCCGGCTGCAGCGTGCCCGTGGCCAGGTCGAGGACGAAACAGCTTATCGTCTCGTCATAGCCGCTGACGTAGACAAACGGGTTGCTCATGTGGCCCTCAGCAGTCTTGGCCGGCGTCTCGCCGCCGGCGCAGTGCGCCGCGAAGCCCAGGAGAAAGACCAGGACAGCGGATGTAGCGGGGCGTGACATCTTCGTTTTCCTCAAACAGTGCCCGCCAACTTAGCGCGCCGCGGCCCAAGCGCAAGCGCTTTGGAGTGCGGCGGCTTGCCGCGGGTTGTAGCACGGGCGTCCCGCCCGTGCAGCTTGGCGCTTGTGCGAACTGCACGGGCGGGACGCCCGTGCTACGCATCGCTCGACGTGCCACACTCAGCGACATGTACTGGCTCTCCGCCGCTTTGAAAGCGGCGCCAAGGCGCCGCACTCCAAAGATTTTTTTGATTTTGTCCTTGACTTTGCTGCGCCACACTCGTATGTATTATAGGGGGATGTTGTTTGGACAGTGGATGGTCCGGCACGACTTTGGCTTGAGCCGGAACCACAGAGGCACAGAGGCACAGAGAACGGCGGAATTCATGCTTGGCCAAGATTCAAGAACCAGAAGCCGTTCTCTGTGTCTCTGTGCCTCTACGGCTATGCCCGTTTATTATATCGTTATTACCTCTTTATTATATCGTTATCTTCTCCTGATACTATCCCCAATATATCGTGATTCGATCCCTACTATATCTCGATGCGATCCCTATTATATCTTGAATCGCTCCCTATTATATCTTGAATCTATCCCTAAAAGGCCAGTATTTTAAGGACTTATAGCAATGGAAGCTACCTGGGACGTTGGGTGTTGGCTAGGGGGCAGATACGTGAGGGCCAAGGGATGAGTTGCCGGGATGAGGTTACAGGCGGCGACCATAAGGCGAAGAACCTACCGGTCCGGCACTGGGCGTTGCTGACCGTGCTGCTGTATGGCGCGGCGTGCGTGGTTCTGGCTCCACACATTTTTATTTCCCAGTGGCCTTACTTGCCTTGGGAAGAGCAGATATGGCCCTCGCAGAGCCCTGCGTTGCCCATCTATAGGGAAACGCCCTTCTGGCTCGTGGTTGACCTGTTGATGGTTCTGCAGGCCATTTTCCTGCTATTGCCCATTGACGTAGCCCGAAAGAAACCCGTGACGCGGCGGCACTGGGTAGTCATGGCAATTGTGGCGGCGCTGATGATGGGCCTGCTCATGTTTGGCCTGGTTCTAACCGTTGGCGAAATGGCAATGTATTCGCCCTACGCCAAGAATGACTGGGTCCATCGCTGGGTGGTGCTCGTGGCGGTCGCATTGGCCTTGCTCACTTGGGCAGCGTGGTCCCTTATCTTCCTGCAAAAGGTATTTTCCAATGATCCAGGAAGGGCTTTTCAACGAGTACTCAGGATTCTGCTGATAGGCTGTATAGCTGAACTGCTCCTGGGTGTGCCGTACTGTGTTAATGTGAGCCGTTGGTACAAGTCTTCGTATGACAAGGACACTTGGACTACATTCTTGGAGTCCTTGGGTTTGATAGCAGGTCTGACCGTGCTTTTGTTCGCGTCCTGGGCGAGTGTTTTCTCCTTCTTTGTGGCGAATGAGCGCCGGTCGTGCCAGAAGGGCAACGAGAGTGCGGCAACGAAGGAAGAGGACGAAACGAAACGCCTCAGTCCACATACGCGGGATGCTGTGGTTTGGCTGGCGGTGGCCGGCGGTTTTGTGCTCATCGTTTGCGCTAGCCTCTTCCTGCTGGATTCTCACCACGAAGAGAGAGATTTCCGTATGCGACTTCCCATTCCCCCCGTCCCGCTGCACCCTCTGCCAAGTGCCAGTCCCCGCTTCTTCCAACTGGATTCTGAGGACCAAGCAGTGCTGGCCATGGTTTGCGGCGTGGCTGCAATTGTTCTGGTGTGCAAGTCTGTGCACCAGACCTGGAGGGCGGCGCGGGACGACGAGCCGCGGTGGTACGGCATGTGCATTGCCCTGTTGGTGGTGCTCGCGCTCGTTTTGCTGGCATTTTGCTGGGATTGGTAGTAGGGTGTGGCGATCAAATCGTTTCCAAAGGAGGGGGTTGACATGGCGAAGCGCATCGTGGTTCAAAACAAACAGTTGGGGCAGAACGGCTCGGATGCGGAGGCGTTGCAGAGCAGTCTCGCCCGTCATCTCAAGTACGGTCTGGCGCGCGACCGCTTCACGGCCACGCAGCACGACCGTTACCTGGCCCTGGCCGCCAGCATTCGCGACCTGCTCGTGGAACGCTGGATCGAAACCCAGCAGATGCACCACCTGCGGCGAGCCAAACGCGTCTATTATCTCTCCCTGGAATTCCTCATGGGCCGCGCGCTCTCCAACAATGTCGTGAACCTGGGCCTGGACAAGGAAGTGCGCACAGCGCTGGGCGGACTGGGCCAGGACTGGGCGGCCATGCTGGAGGAAGAGGCCGACCCCGGACTGGGCAACGGCGGCTTGGGGCGGCTGGCCGCGTGCTTTATGGATTCGCTGGCGACGTTGCAGTACCCGGCCTTCGGCTACGGCATTCGCTACGACTACGGCATCTTCCGGCAGCGGATTGACAACGGCTACCAGATCGAGGACCCCGACGACTGGCTGCGCATGGGCAACCCGTGGGAGATTCCGCGCCCCGATTTCCGCATCCCCGTGCACTTTGGCGGCCGCGTGGAGATGACGCCGGAGGATGGGCGGCTGAAAGTCCGCTGGCTGGACACCAAGCCGGTCATCGGGATTCCCTACGACACTCCGGTGGTCGGCTACGGCGGCAAGACGGTGAACACGCTGCGGCTGTGGAGCGCGCGGGCGGCCGAGGAGTTCCATCTCGACGACTTCAACGCCGGGGACTACGTGGCGGCGGTGCAATACAAGGTCGCGGCGGAGAACCTGACCAAGGTGCTCTATCCCAACGACATCCTCTATACCGGCCGCGAACTGCGCTTGAAGCAGCAGTACTTCTTCGTGGCCTGTTCGCTCTACGACATCCTGCGGCGCTTCCGCGAGGACGGCGAGGACTGGAACCGGCTGCCGGAACTGGCCGCCATCCAGATGAACGACACGCACCCGTCGCTGGCGGTCCCCGAACTGATGCGGCTGCTGCTGGACCGCGAGGGGCTGGAATGGGAGCAGGCCTGGGACTTGACGGTGCGCAGCCTGGGCTACACCAACCACACGCTGCTGCCCGAAGCCCTGGAACGCTGGCCCGTGGAGCTGCTGGAACGGCTGCTGCCGCGGCACCTGCAGATCATCTACGAGATCAACCGGCGTTTCCTGGAGCATGTCGCGGTGCAATTCCCCGGAGATGGGGAGCGGCTGAAGCGGATGAGCGTGATCGAGGAAGGCCCGCCGCGCCAGGTGCGCATGGCCCACTTGGCGGTGGTCGGCTCCCATTCCACCAATGGCGTGGCGCGGCTGCACACGGAGCTGCTCAAAACCTGCCTGTTTTCCGATTTCCAGGACGTATACCCGGAGCGCTTCAACAACAAGACCAACGGCATCACTCAGCGGCGCTGGCTGCTCGACGCCAACCCCGCTCTGGCGGCGCTGATCACCGAAACCATCGGCGCCAAGTGGATCACGGACTTGATGGAGCTGCGGAAACTGCTGCCGTGGGCGGACGACGCGGCGTTCCGGGAGCGCTTCAGGCAGGTGAAGCGCGCCAACAAGGCGGCGCTGGCGCAGTACCTGGCCAAGGAACAGGGCTTCAGCCTCGACCCGGACAGCATCTTTGACGTGCAGGCCAAGCGCCTGCATGAGTACAAACGGCAGTTGTTGAACGCGCTGAACATCGTGGTTCTGTATAACCGGCTGCGGCAGGACCCGAAGCTGGAGGTGCAGCCGCGCACGTTCCTCTTCGCCGCCAAGGCCGCGCCGGGATACCTGTTGGCCAAAGTCATCATCAAGCTGATCAACAACATCGGCCAGGTGGTGAACAACGATCCGGCATTGGGCGGGCGGCTGAAGGTCTGCTTCCTGCCGAACTACGGCGTTTCCCTGGCGGAACGGCTGATTCCCGCGGCGGACGTGTCCGAGCAGATTTCGCAGGCGGGCACGGAAGCTTCCGGCACAGGCAACATGAAGTTCATGCTCAACGGCGCCCTGACTCTGGGCACGCTCGATGGCGCGAACGTGGAGATGCTGGAAGAAGTGGGGCGCGACAACTTCTTCCTGTTCGGACTGACGCGTGATGACGTCGCCCGGCTGGGGCCCGTTTACGACCCGTGGTACTTCTACAACCAGAACCCCGAGGGACGCGCGGCGCTGGAGTTGATCCTTTCCGGGTTCTTCAGTCCGAACGAGCCGGGCATCTTCGAGCCGATCCGCCAGGCGTTGCTGGAGCGGGGAGACCGCTTCATGCACTGGGCGGACTTGCCGGACTACACGCGGGCACAAGCCGCGGTCGAGGCAGCCTACAAGGACCGTGAGGAGTGGGCGCACAAGGCCATTTGTAACGTGGCCTGTTCGGGGAAGTTCTCATCGGACCGGACGATCACCGAGTACGCCAAGGAGATCTGGGGCCTGAAGCCGGTGGAGCTGGAAAAGGACCAGAAGCTGAGCCAAACCCTGGTGGAGGCGCGCAGCGGGCCGCGGGGCCAGAGGCGTTAACCACTGTTTCTCAACACAGAGGACACCGAGGAACACAGAGGGGATTGGAACCGCAGATGGACACAGATGAACGCAGATACAAGAGAGTTTTCTTCCCATCTGCGTTCATCTGCGTTCATCTGCGGTTTCAAGAACTCTCTGTGTTGAATGAGTGGTGAGAAATGCAGGATGGGCCGTTCACACCCACGGGCCAGGCGCCGCCGCCTGTGGTAATATGAAGTTGAGGGAGGAAGGCTGAAAAGATGCCCGACGTGATGCAAGAACTCCAGGTCGTCGAAGAAATCGCCGCACTGAAGAAAGAGCGCCAGGCGGTCCTGTTGGCGCACTACTACCAGGAAGGCGCGATCCAGGAGCTGGCGGATTTCACCGGCGATTCGCTCAAGCTCGCGCGCGAAGCCGCCAAAACGACGGCGCCCATCATCGTCTTCTGCGGCGTGCACTTCATGGCTGAGACGGCGAAGACGCTCAATCGCGAAAAAATCGTGCTCTTGCCCGACCTGGGCGCCGGCTGCTCGCTCGCCGACGCCTGCCCCGCGCCCGCGCTGAAGAAGTTCCAGGACGAGCTCCGCGCGCAGGGCGTGAAGTTTCAGACCGTGACCTACATCAACTCCACGGCCGCCACCAAGGCGCTCTCCGACTGGATCGTCACCAGCGGCAACGCCCTGGAAATCATCGCGCGCGTGCCGCCGGAATACCGGATTCTCTTCACGCCCGATCAGCACCTCGGCCGGTATCTCATGGAGCAAACCCAGCGGCCCTTCATCCTCTGGAAAGGCACGTGCGTGGTCCATGAGGCGTTCTCCGTCCTGGACCTGCTCAAGCTGAAGAAGCGCTACCCAAAGGCTGTCACCATCGCGCACCCCGAATGCCCGCAGAACATGCTGGCCCTCGCTGATAAGATCGCCGGCACCGAAGGGATGCTGAAGTTCGTGGGCACTTTCGCCGCGCCGGCCACGTTCCTGGTGGCGACCGAACCGCACATGCTCTGGCAGTTCGAGCACCGCTTCCCGCAGCACACCTTCCTGCCCGTGCCCGGCGTCACCTGCGCCTGCAACGCCTGCCCCTACATGGCCAAAAACACGCTGGAGAAAGTGCGCAATTGCCTGCGCGACCTGCAGCCGCGGATTGAGTGGCAGCCGGAATTCGATGCGGCCGAGGCGGTCATTCGGCGGAGCCTGCTGCAATGATTCGCCACTTCAACCGCGCACAGGGTAGAATACTGGTGGGCGATGGGCGCCCCGTGAAAGGGAGGTGTATCGTGATCTACTATGTTGGGTTGCTGGTTTTGGCAGTGGCGTGTGGCCTGGCTATGGGCGCGGATGCGCCAAAGGTGGGTGACCTGGCGCCGGACGTTGGGGCTACGGACGAGAACGGAAAAGAGATCCGGCTCTCTTCGTTCAAGGGCAAGAGCGGCGTGGTGGTCTACTTCTACCCCAAGGCGGACACGCCGGGGTGTACTAAGGAGTCCTGCGGGTTCCGTGACGAACTCAAGACGTTCTCCGACAAAGGCTACGCGATTCTGGGCGTCTCGCGCGACGGGCCTGAAGCGCAAAAGGCGTTCAAAGAAAAGTATCAGTTGAACTTTCCGCTCCTTTCGGACCCCAAGGGCGAGCTGGCCGCGGCGCTGGGTGTGACGCCCGGCAAGCGGCAAACGGTGGTGCTTGACAAGGAGGGCAAAGTTGAACGCCTCTATGGCACCGTTGAGGCCGCTACACACGCCAAGGATCTGCTCAAGGATCTGGGGCAGAAACAGCAAGGGAATTGAGAATTGGCAGCCGTTCAGTCCGGGCCGCGACCTTGAGGGAGCGGTTCCATCGTTCCTATTCCTCCCATTCTTCCCATAGGAGGTAACGGGTCCGCGTTATTTCTTGGGAAGCAAGGAGGCAAAGAACGCCAGCACCTGCTCTGCAAAGGGCTTGTGGTCCGCGCCTGGCACTTCGGTGAACGTCAGGTTCTCGTAGCCATTTTCGCGCGCGAGTTTGACGGCGTCTCCCCATTGCTGGGAGAGGGCGGCCTTGACCCCATCCTTCTCGCCGAGAAACTCGTGGATCGGCAGCCGGACGCGCTCGGGGGCTTTCGAGATTTCAGCGAGGCCGCGAGCCCGAAAGTTGCCCGCGGCCAGCGCGGCCCCGGCAAGCAATTCGGGATGCATGAAGATGCATTGCCACGCCACGTGTCCGCCCGCCGAAAAACCGGTGATGAAGAATTGCGGCTGTCCTTGCGCCGCCTGTTGGACCTCCTTCACGATGGAGAGCACGGCCTTGAGATCGGCGGGATCGTTGCCGTTGGAACTGACGCAGGGCGTCACGATAATGAACGGTTGCGCGCCGCGCGCTCCGATAAAGCCATTGAAGTTGCCCTGAAAGTTGTGCCCGGAGCCGTCAATCGTCACCAGAATCGGCCAGGTGGACTTGGCGGTCCAGCCTTGGGGCAGCGACAGGTAGTACTGCACATTGACACTCGCGGCCGTGCGCAGGCCCTGTTGCGGCTCCGCTGTTTCGCCGCCCCAGCCGCCGCCGGCCAGCGACAGAAGCGCGAGGATGCCGAAGAGCAGCGTAGCCGTGCGGTGCATGATGGTCCGTCCGTTCTATTATTTCCCAAACTGCTGTTCGGCTGCGGACTTGAACACGTTGTGGCTTTTGCCGCCATCGCCAGGGTAGCCCGCGTGCTGCACCAGCCAAACCAGGACCAGGCCGCGCTTGGGATCAATGCTCATGTCCGTAGAGTATGCACCGCCGTGGCCGAAGCCGCCGCCACCCACGCCCCAGCCGAAACCGTACCCTTCTTTGAGCGCGTCACCGGTCTGTTTGCTCGTCATCATTTTCACGGATGCTTCGGAGACGTAGCGTTTGCCCTCGAATTCGCCGCCGTTCAAGATCATCTGGCAGAAGCGTCCCATGTCCGCAGCGGTTGAAAACAGGCCGCCCGCAGGCATTGGATAGCGTTGGCGGTCCGTGAGCGGGTACTTCAGCTGGCCGATGGGCGTCTCTATGAGGCCGGTCTTGTCGGCGTTCGGCTTGTAGGATTTCGCGAGCCGCTGCACCTGCTCCTCGCTGGGCACGAAGGTGCTGTCCTTCATGCCGAGCGGGTCGAAGAGGCGCTTCTGCAGGAACTCCTCATAGGGCATCCCGCTGACGACTTCGATGATGCGGCCCGCGGTGTTCAGGCCCGCATTGGCGTACTGGTGCTTGGTGCCCGGCTCAAACTGCAACGGCACGGCCGCGTAGCTGCGCACGGCATCGCACAGCGGGTGCAGGTCCAGGGTAGGGTGCTCGATGGGCGAGGCGAAAGGCAGGCCGCTGGTGTGGCTGAGCACCTCGCGCACTTTGATGGGATGCGCTGGCTTGCGCTTCTCCTCCTTCCCCACGGCAAGCATCTGGTCTTTGAACTCCGGCAGGTATTTCTCCACGGGATCTTCCACATTCACTTTGCCCTCATCCACCAGCATCATCAGGGCTGTGGCGGTGACCGGCTTGGACTGGGACGCGACCCAGAACAGGGCGTCAGTGCGCATCGGCTTGTTGGCCGCGATGTCCGCAAAGCCCACCGCTTCAAGGCTGAGCACCTTGTCTTTCGTGGCCACTAGCGTAACCGCGCCAGCGAGCACGTGGCGGTCCACGAACGGCTGCAAGAGCGCGGCAATGCTGTGTGGCGCCGCAGCGGGAGCTGGCTGCTCCTCAGCGGCGCAGGAGGACACCGTGAGCAGGCACAACGCGAGCAAGACAACAGCAGGACTAGCGACCATTCCCGTCTCCTTTGAACAATTCCAGCGAATCCCGATCGAGCCGGCAGTGTCCCAGAATCAGGCCGCGAGGCAAGCGACGAACCTGATCCTCCCTTCCGAACACGCCCCCAATTTTGAATTTGTAATTCTGTTGCCGTTAGCGCCGCGTGGCCCCGCCTGTTACAGTGTCGGCATGTGTTGCCTGGTGAGTTGCCTCTCTATCCTGCTCGGCGCGGTCCTGAGCTTGGCAGCCGAGCCGGCGCTGGTGGCTGGCGGCGTCTGCCGCATGCCGGCGGACCTGCCGGAACTGGAGCCGCACGCGAGTTGGCAGGAGTCGCTCGAAGACCTCGCCGCCCTCGGCGTGCCGGATTCATGGCTGTTCGTCAGCGTCCCCGCGGCGCAAGCAAAAAAGGGATTTGAGCAGCGCAGCAACCTGCCGGCCGAAAGCAGCGACGATTGGCGCGCGCTGAATCCCGCCGCTTGGACGCGCCCCAAGGACGAAGAAGGTTGCGAAGTTGACTTGGCGGCCATACTGGGCCGCAAGCGCGACACACTGGTCTTCGCTCAGACCACCGTGGAATGGCCCGCCGCCGGCCCGGCGTTGCTTTGGTTCGACACTTTCTCGCGGGCCTTGGTTTATCTGAACAACGCGCCGCTGGATTTTGCGCACACGCACAGGCGCCGCCGCGAACGGCTCAAGCCGCAGCTCTGCCCTGTCTGGGTGCAGATGCAGCCCGGCAAGAACATCCTCAAACTGAAACTGGCTCCGCATGACGACCGGAAATTCGGCTTCAGTTTCAGCCTGCGGCTGGAGCGCAACGACCTGGCCTGGCGGGAGCGGCTCCTCAAACGCCTCTGCGAACTCTACCCCGACGAAGCGTCCGGCTGGCGCGGGGCCGAGGCCCAGCTTGAGCTGGCGCGGAAGTATGAAGCCGCGGGCCAGTCCAAGGAAGCCCTGGCTCTGTATCAGAAAGTCCGCGAGGCGTTCCCCAAGGATGAGGACTATGCCTCCGAAGCAGCGGCTGCGTCGCAGCGTCTGCTGCGCGCGGAGAAAGAGCAGGCCGGAGACAGCACTTTGGCCTGGGGCACGGTCAAGGCCCGCGTGGCGGCGCTCTTGAACAAAGGCGAGGCCGCGCCGGCAGACAGGCTCTTGCGCGCTTTCGCGGCGCGTTTTCCCTTCAACCGCAACACGGGCGCCGCCGTTTCCACCCGCGGCGTGCTGAGGCTGGATTACGGTTGGGGCCGCGAATGCCAGCCGTTCTTCGAGCGGGCGTTGCGGGAGTTCGCTTTGGATCAGGACGACGCCAGAGACATCCTGGACGCGCTGGCGCTGGCGCGGAGCTACCGGCCGGAGTTGGCCGAGGTCCCCGTGGGGCACGAACTGCAATTGCAGGTTGACGCCGTGCGCCGGCAGCTCACGGGCGGCAACGCTGCGGACATCGAGTCCGCCGTGCGGACCGTGGAAAGCCTGATGCACACGAACGGCGAGGCCGTGCTGCGCGCCGGCGATTCGCCGTTCACTCCGCGCTATGCGGGCCTGCGCGAGTATCTG
>JBEKKG010000106.1:0-12624 GCA_050010835.1 Planctomycetota bacterium | reverse complement strand
ATGTGGCGCGGATCGTATGGCCCATTGGCCAGGCCGCCGGGAAGTCCGATGACCGCCTTGGGCTGGCCCTGCGCGCTGAACTGCCGCACGACGTGCTCTCTGGCATCGGATACATAGATTGCGCCGTCCGGCCCCACCGTGAGGCCCCGCGGCTGCCCAAGCCCCGAGCGGATGAACGGCTCACTCTTGCCTGATGCGGGATTGACTTCCACGATCTCCCGGCCGCTGACGGCGAGCAGTCTGCCATCCGGCGTGAACGCGAGGCCCTCCGGCGCTTCCAGCGGAATCTCGCGTTCGAGCTGCCCGCTTTGCGCATTGAATACCGTGATGCGCTGCGCCAAGTCCGCTTCCGGCGGCGTTTCGTCCTCCGGCGTGCCGAGAAACACAACTCCGCCCAGGCTGCAGGTGTTGCGCTTTCCGCCCGTGCGCTTTTTAGCGTCGTAATTCTCATCTACCGCGGGCTTGAGGATGCGAATACGGATTGCCAGCGCCTCCGTGTCGCGCGCAAAATCGCACGTCACATCGTTGTACGCCCTGCGCCAGTAAAGCGCCGGGGTGAGGCTGCCCACTTTTCGCCACGGCAGCCCCTTTGCGGCTTGCACGTCAATCTCAGCCGCTGCGAAAAAGGGGTCCCGCACAACCAGGCCGCGCAGCAACAGCGGCTTGCCGAACGTGGCCGTGTACGCCGCGGGCTGCTCCGCGGTGATGTCGTGATCCTGCACGTTTTCCCAGGCCCCGCCGGCAAGCACCGCGCCGCTCGAGACCTCGCACGCCGCGCCGCTGCCGACCGCGCGGATGCGGAGCGGCAGGGCGCGCAGGCCCACGAAGTTCCCGGGCGGCGCAGCGCTCTCCTGCAGCGCTGCTTGCGGCTCGCTCATGGCTGCGGGCTCCACCGCATTGAGGACGCGAATCCGCAGTGCGCGCGACTGCAGCTTTGGCGGTGCAACGTACACGTTCATGGCAGGGCCGGCAGGGCCGCCCTCGAATGCGCTCCAGTCCTTATCATCGTCCGGGTTGCCCGGGTATTTCGCCTCCGGTTTCAGTGCGGAGATTTCGAGGCGGTGCGGGGAAAGGATGGCGCCCAGGAGCTGCGGCGCATTCCAGGCGATGCGCAAACACTTGCCGGCCACAGGCACATTGACCCAAGGCTGTGCCGGTTCCCGCGCGCGCAAAATACCATTCCATTGCTCCGCCGAAAGCCTCGCGGCGCTGGTATTGGCCAGGTCCAGCGCGTCCGGGACGAGCGCGTTGTGCAGATGGTTATACGGCTGCGCGTTGTAGGCGACGTACACGCGGCCGTCGCGGGCCGCGAGGCCGGTGATGTTCCCCGGCCGCCCGAAGGGACCGCCGCGATGTTCCACCTTGGCGATGCGCCGCACCGCGAACGAGGCATAGTCCACAACGAACAGTTGCGTCCGGTCGCCGCCCCAGCCGCCTTCGCCCGCGAAATAGACGCGGCTGCCATCGCTCGCCAGATGTTTCGCCCCCGCCAAATCCTGGAACCATTTCGCGCCCCAGAGTTTCTTGCCCGCCAGATCCACCGCGATGAGACAGTGGCCGTGCTCGGACACGTTCGAGGCCAGGAAGACCATATCACCCACCGCCGCCGCGTCGGTGGGACAGCCGTGATCGGCCATCCAGCCGCCCGGTTCGCGCCGCGGTTCCCAGACGTCCTGCTTCCACCAGGGCGGATCGCCCGCGTTGTTTACCGTGAACTCGTAGAAGACCCCGAGCGGCGGAGTGCAGGCGGCTTTGTAGGCATACTCCCCGGGTGGAACCGGTGTGCCGCTGTCATCGCGGCCGTCCCACTGTTCGGCGTTCGGCCCGGCCTTGCGCTCCACGTCCGCGATCAGATTGCGGACCCGCCGTCCGGCCGCGTCATCAATCACGATCACAACTTTGCCGGGCTGCTCCAGCGTATACGGAATCGCCACGCCCGATTGTTCTTGTCCGCCGGCCGCGCCCGCACTGGCGATTTGCAGCCCAGCCGCGGCCATCATGCTCAGGCGCACAAGGTCCCGCAGCGTCATTTGTCACTGTCCGACGGCTTGCGCATCAGGGGCAAGAGAATGCGATTGCCCAATACTTCGCCCTTGGGGTCCATGTCGCAGTAAAGATGCAGTCCCAAGTCATTCTCGCGGTCCCAGTGCAGCACCTGGATGGGATAGATGCCGGGCTCAACGAACGTGACCGCCGCCTGGTAAGCGGGGTCCTCCGGATTGGTCATGCCGCCGGGGATGGTCTTGGAATGCACCACCACGCCGCCGATCTTCAGTTCGTCACCGTCGTCCACCGGAATCTTGATCGCAAAGGTCCCCGCCTTGGCCACGTTCACAAAGCCGCTGTAGATGAAGACCGAACGCTGATTGATCGGCTCCTTCAAGCGCGCCGGCACAGGTGTCTTCTTCTCCTCCGCCGCCTTCACCAAGGCGGCAAACCCGGCCTCGCCGTAGAGGAATGCGCCCAGCGGCGCGCGGTCGCAATTCACCGTCGTTTCTTTATCCGGCGGAAAGCTGACACTGCGGCAGTTCACCATTTGAGTCAGCGTGGGCTTGTTGCCGGCCACGAACGCTTTGGCGTCATCCAGCGAGTCAATGCCCTTGGGAGTCCAACTCGGGAAGTCGTAGAAGTCTACTTTACAGCCCTGTACCGCATCAGGTTTCACCCGCGACTCGGGCGGCACCGGCGCTGCTTCCGCGCCAAACACGCGCCGCTGGCCGGCAGTGACGCTGAGAGTATTGCCCTGGTACGACACTTCAACCGCGCCCGCCGCCACCAGCAGGATCATGGCCACAATGCTCTTCTGCATGTTCTCTCCTCCCTTTTCCCCTGTATGCACCGGGCGGGTCAGGGCGCCAACTTTGCCGCCGCCTTCCCCGCGTGGTTCTCCGCAGCCTTCTGGCCCGTGAGGGCCTCAACCGCTTTGGCGAGCCGCTCGCACTCCCGGCGGGCCAATTCGCGGTCCAGCCGCCTCGGCGTCTGCCCTGCGAGGCGCTCGTAGTTGCCGCGGCAAATCTGCGCCACGGCTTCAGCCGGCAAGTGCAGGCCGCGCATTATCCCGTCCTCCGGCGGGCCGAGGAGGAAGTCCGTGCCCGGCGGCAGCCGGAACTCGTCAGCCGTCTCCAGCCAGCGCGTGACCAGGCCCACGCGCGCCGTGCCTTCACTCAGCGTGTGCCCGCTGAACAGGTCCGTGCCAAAGACGATCCTACCGGCATACTTGATGAAGAACGCGCGCGCAGCCTCGACATTTTTCGACATATTGTAGAGCATCTCAATGCCCGGCGCGAGATCGAGATGGACGTTGGGGAACCGCTCCAGCAACGCGGCCGCGCGCGGCAGGTCCGCGGAAAGGAAGAAAAAGTGCGCAAAGATGACCTTCAGCAACGGGTGCCGCGCCAGCACGCGCTCGACTTCCACGTACAACTGCTCTTTCCTGGCGAACGTGCCGTCGTAGCCCCAGCCCCGCGCCTGCGCCCACTTGGGCGTCAGGGCTGGGTCCCAGAATTCCTCCGGGTCCGCGACGTGCCACAGCACCGGGAAGCCGCTTTCCTCGACGCGCGCGAAGTAGGGCGCGAAGTAAGGGCCGTCCACGGGCAGATCGAGTTGCTTGCGTGTGGCCGGCTTGTTCTCCAGCATCTTGATGCCGTCGCAGCCGAGGGCGCGCAGCAAATCCACCTGTTCGGCCAGCGGCGGCGTCTTGACTTTTCCACCGCTCCAGTACTCCGAATGGTCCAGCGCGCCGAAGACGTAGAAGTGCTTCCCATGCTCGGCTTTCGCCACCCACGCCGCGGGATTAGCATTCACTATGCCGCGGTCAAAGACGCAGACGATCCCCAGCCGCGCCACACCGGCCGCCTTCGCGACCTCCAGCAGACGGCCGGCGCCGTCGCTCTCGCCGAGATGAACATGCGCATCCACACGCCACGGTTTGGATTTCATGGGCAGGCCCTCCCCTTGCCCCCTCCCGCAAGGGGAGGGGGAACACGAGAACCGCTACTTCACTTCCACAAACTTCTCCTTCAAAGCCTTGCAGACGGGGCACTGGTCCGGCGCGCTGCCGGCAACGGTATGGCCGCAGACCTGGCAAACAAAGTAGACCGCCTTGGGCAGGTCCTGGCCGGCCTTAAATGAGGCCAGGGCTTCAGAGTACATCCGATGGTGGATCTCCTCAGCGGCCATAGCGCCCTTGAACGAAAGCACCGCGGCTTTATTGCCCTCCTTTTCGGCTTGCTTGATGAACTCGGGATACATCTTCTGGAACTCATATCCTTCGCCGTCAATGGCGGCCTGCAGGTTCTCGTCGGTCTTGCCCACGCCTTTCATGACGCGGAGGTGTGAGTGCGCGTGGACCGTTTCCGCCTCCCCCGCCGCGCGGAAGAGCTTGGCGATCTGAGGGAAACCTTCCGCTTCCGCCTTTTTCGCAAAGGCCAGGTACTTCCGGTTCGCCTGGCTCTCACCCGCAAATGCCGCCTTCAAGTCGTCCATGGTTGCCATGTGCCGCACTCCTTTCCCTATCCTTGTCCGTTACCCCCAGGAACTTGTAGTTTTGTACCGCATGGGCCGCTCTTCGCAACAGGCTTTAGGCTTTAGATTTCGCGCGCGCTCGGTATAGTAAGAGAACTTGGCTGCGCGCCGGCGCGGAGCCGCACACAGAAAAGGAGCCGCCCCATTCGCCTCAAGCTGATCGCCTGCGAAATCCTGTACCGCGAACTGTGCGCCGCCGCGGCGCGCTCGCCCAACCAGGTGGACCTTGAATTCGTGCCCAAGGGCCTGCACGACCTCGGCTGTGCTGAAATGGTGAAGCGCATTCAGGAGTTGGTCGAGCGCGTGGATGAATCCCGTTACGACGGGATTCTGCTGGGCTATGCGCTGTGCAACAACGGCCTGGTGGGCCTGCGCGCGCGCACCAAGCCGCTCATTGTCCCGCGCGCGCACGACTGCATCACGCTGTTCCTCGGCAGCGCGGCGCGTTACCTGGAGTATTTCAACAACAACCTGGGCACGTACTTCAGGACCACCGGTTGGATCGAGCGCGGCGAGACGATTTCAGGCGAGCTCAAACAACTCTCCGTCCAGCGCAAACTGGGTATGGACCAAAGCTACGAGCAGTTGCTGGCGAAGTATGGTGAGGAGAACGCGAAGTACATCTGGGAGACCCTCTGCGACACCAGCCACAACTACAGCATGTTCACGTTCATCGAGATGGGTGTCGAGCCGGACGACAGTTTCGAGCGGCGCACGCGAGAGGACGCGGCGGCCCGAGGCTGGAAGTTCGACAAGGTGCAGGGCGACATGGGCCTGATCCTGCGCCTGGTCAATGGTCCCTGGGACGAGAAGGAATTCCTTACAGTGCCGCCCGGCTGCCGAGTTGTGGCGAGTTACGATGAGCGCATTATAGCCGCAGAGAGGCCTGAAGCTTGAGGCTTGGGGCGCGCACGCTTAGGAGGCAGAACCTCAGGCCTCAAGCTTCCTTATAATGCTGAATGCAGTTGATAATCGGTGTATACCAGCACAGGGTTTCAAGGCTAAGCGGGCAAAGGAGATGCGCATGGGCAAAGTGATGTTCTGGTTTGTGGCAGTGTTTGCGGCGAGCAGCTTGCTGCTTTGCGCCGCTGCGGAGGGGGGCAAGCGCGTGGTGGTGGTCTGGTCGGAAGGTACGGAGCCGAAGAACGTTTATCCGGATGGCATCAAGGGCGCGATTGCCGAGGGTCTGACGAAGGACCTTCCGGACTGGGAAGTCGTCAAGGGCGGCCTCAACGATCCGGACCAGGGCGTTCCGGATGACCTGCTCAAACGTTGCGACGTGCTGATCTGGTGGGGCCACCAGAAGCACGGCCTGGTGAAAGATGAGTTGGTGGCCAAGATCGTCAAGCGCGTCAAGGAGGAAGGCATGGGGTTCATAGCGCTGCACTCCTCGCACTACGCCAAGCCCAACAAGGCGCTCATGGCCACACTGGTTGACGACCCCAATAAGGCCGCCTGCTCCTGGGGCCACTACGTTGCCGATACCACCACGACGGACGTTAAGGTGACGGATCCGAAGCACCCCATAGCCCAAGGCATTCAGGATTTTACGTGCGCCAACGAGGAGCGCTACGGCGACCCCTACGTCGTGCCCAAGCCGCTGTCCGTGGTCTTCGAAGGCGTCTCTCACATGAAGAACGGCCAGACCGAGAGATCTCAACTGGGATTCACCTGGGAAGTCGGCAAAGGCAGGATGTTCTATCTCCAACTCGGCCACGAATCCAAGCCCATCTTCTGCGATGAGAACATCCGCAAGATCATGGCTAACGCCGTGAAGTGGGCCGCGCCGGAAAAGAAGTAGCGCAACGTGGCGAAACGGAGAGTGGTAGACGCGGAGAAACAGCGTTTGGCTGGCCCCCTCTCCGCTGGCAGCACGCAAAAGCAATGGCTCAATCCCCGGCTGCTATGGGCCAGCGGTTTGTTCTTTGCCGCGCTGCCGTTCCTGGCCCTCACGCTCTTCGTCCATCCGCAAAGCGATGACTTCGTTTATGCCGTAAGAACGAGAGTGTCCGGCTTCTGGGAAGCCAACCTGTTCTGGTACAGGATCTGGAGCGGCCGCTACACGGCCACCGCGCTGGCCAGCATGAACCCGCTGGTATTCGACAGTTTTCTTCTCTGTAAGCTTGTGCCCGCTGCGGTGATGGTGTTGCTGTTCTGTTCAGTATACTTCCTCATCGGCGCGCTGGGCGCGTCCGGGGTGCCGCGAAAACAACGGGCGGTCATGGCCCTTGTCGTTGTGCTTCTGTACTTGCACCAGATGCCGGACCTCGTGCAGGGCATTTACTGGGTGGTCGCGCCCACCTATCAACTGGGCAATATGCTGCTGCTTTTCTTGTGCGGGGCCATGATGAAAATGGACGGCGCTCGCGGGGCAGGCCGGAAGAAAACCCTGTGGTGCGCCTTGGCTGTGCTCGCCATATTCATCGCTGTCGGAACAAACGAACTGACGATGTGCCTGGTGCTTGAAATGCTGGTCTTGACCGCGGTGCTCAACATCCGGGATCGCGAAATGCGGCTCTCGTGGGCGCTATTGGTTGCGGCTGCGCTGCTGGCTGCGGCCCTCGTCATGCTTTCACCGGGCAACAAGGCCAGGCTGGCCGGCGTGAAGCAGGACTTCTGGTTCGCCGTCAACTCTTCCGTCGCTCAAGGCCTCACCTATCTCGCAAAATGGCTGCTCCACTCGCCCATTCTGCTTCTGGCCGTGTTTTTTGTCCCGCTCGCCGCCAGACTGCCCCGTCTGCGCATCTCCGGACTGACTCATCCGGCTTTGGCCATTCCTCTGTTCAGCGCCACGTACTTGGCTCTTTTCTTCCCGCCCTGCTATGGGGCCGGCGGGGTCATTGAACCGCGGACGGTAAACGTCATCTGCTTCTTCTTCCTGATTGGCTTCTTTGTCAACGTGTATCTGGCCGTGAACTGCCTTGTCTGTAAGCGCAACACCGCCTTTCCCGTCTTGCCGGCTTATGTGTCGGGGCTGATCGGGGCCGCGATCCTGCTCATGGTTTTTGTATGCGACTCGAACCTTAAGAATGCCTGCGAGGACCTGTTTACAGGGACCGCCTATCGCTATGATCAGGCGTTGCAGGAGCGGTATCAAATCATCCGTGAATGCGGCAGCCCTGTGTGCGACGTGCCCGCGTTGCGGGACCGCCCGCGGACGCTCTTTTTCCAGGAAATGGCCGTGGACGAAAGAACAGACGACGAGAACGGTTTCGTGTACAGGGATTCGTATGCGGTTTATTTTGGCAAGCAGCGTATTCGGCTGGCACACAGCCCGTTTGGCAACCTGGTGTTCCAACAGCGTGCATTGGACGAATTGCTGCAGCAGGGCCGGCTGGACGAAGCCATAATCTATGGCGAAGAGACGCTGAGAATCAGGGACGACTTTGCCCAGGTGCACTTCAGCCTGGCCCTGGCCCTCCAACAGAAGGGCCGCGTGGATGAGGCCATAGCTCATTGGCGGCAGGTAGTGAAGCTCAGGCCCACGTTGCCCGACGGACACTTCAATTTAGGCAATGCGCTCTTCCAGCGGGGCAAGCTGGACGAAGCCGTGGTGCATTACGGGGACGCGCTGCGGCTCAGACCCGCATGGGTTGAGGCCCATTGCAACCTGGGCCTGGTCCTGGGCAGCCAGGGCAAGAAGGCCGAAGCCCTCGCCCATTTTCAGGAAGCCTTGCGGCTTAACCCCGGCTGCCAACTGGCAAGAGACAAGCTCGCCATAATAGCGAAGCCGTAGCCACCTTCATCACGCCGGCGGTTTGCGCGCGAGCACTACCAGCGCCCCTGTGGCCAGCCCACGCATGGACTGCTGCATGGGGACGTCAATCGCGGACAGCAACTCAAGCCCTGCTCCTTGCACGGCCTTGACGTACTTATCAACAGTGCCGTGGTAGGCGGGGAATGCCCGCTCCGCGCCGGCTATCGTGGCTTTGCATCCGGGGCCCCAATAGGCTTGAATGTCCGGGTGCACATCCGAGATGATCACATGCCCGCCTGGCCGGGCCACGCGAGCAAGTTCCCGGACAGCGGCCCCCAGTTTCGGGACGTGCGCCAGGGCCAGGGCGCAGATCACCAGGTCGAAAGAGCGATCCGGGGCGGATAACCGCGTCACGGGTTCTTCGCGGAAAACAGCGGAGAGCTTCTGCTCTTTTGCTTTGCGCCGCGCTAACGCCAACATTCCTGGGCTGACGTCCACCCCGACAACACGCTTGCCTTCAGCCGCCAGGCGCAACGCCCAGCGGCCGGTGCCGCACGCCGCATCCAGGACGTCCGTGAAGGAAAGATGCCGCAGGAGCGACGCGACCGCCATTTGCTCCACGGGGATCAGAGGGTTGCCAGGCTGGTCGTAGGTTGCAGCCTTGGCATCGTAGCTGTCCTGGATGGCAGTGCGCGCGACGCGCGCCCCCCTGGGCCGCGCCTCAATGGGCACCGGCGGCACATCCAGCGGCTGGCCGCCGTTGCGCAGGGATGCCGTCGCCTGGCAGCCCGTGGCTACCGACATCCGCGCCGCTTCGGGCGTGGCCGTCGTCTTGCCGCCTTTGCGCACGAATTGGAGAAACTCCCTGACAATCAACGGGTCCGCTCCGCCGTGCCCCCCGCCGGCAACGTCCTCGCCGCGGTGTACTTCGTCGCCGATGATGTTGTAGGAATCCGTGCGCTTGTTCCACACAAAGATGGGCGAGTCGGGCCCGTCCCCGAGATTCTCAAGCCGGCCCGCGGTTCCGATCACAGTGTAATTGCGGCAGGCGTCCGGCGTGAAATGGCACTGCAAATACGCGCCCAGGATGCCTCTTTCCATCGTCAGGATGACCATGCTCTGGTCCTCCACGTCAATGGCGGGGCTGAAGCCGCGCTGCTTCAGCGGCGGCCAATGCACCGGATTGAACGCGGGCTCGCCTTTTTCTTCAGGCCGGCGGCGCGGCAGCTTGTCGTAGACCGCGAGGTTGCCGAAGGCGGCGACACGCTGGGTGTAGGCGTTCGCCAGCCAATGGATCACGTCCAGGTCGTGGGCCGCCTTCTGAAGCAGCAAGCCCGTAGAATAACGGCGCTCCGAATGCCAGTCGCGGAAGTAGGCGTCGCCGCCGTAGGAAATGAAATGCCGGCACCACACGGATTTCACCTCGCCGATCGCGCCGCCGACTATCAACTGTTTCATCTTGCGGATGATGTTCATGTAGCGCATGTTGTGGCCGACGAAGAGCCGCGCGCGCTTCTCCTTGGCCTTGAGCAGGATGCGGTCGCAGCCTGCGATGGTGATGGCCATAGGCTTCTCGAGGTACACCCCAGAGGCGGCCTCCAACGCCAGCAGCGCGTGTTCCTCATGCAGGAAATCCGGCGTGCAGACGAAGACGGCGTCCAGCTTGCGTTTCAGCAACTGGCGCGGGTCCTTGGTCACGAAGACTTTCGGGCCGTACCATTCCCGGTTCGCCGCCAGCACTTTGTCGCTGACGTCGCAGCACGCCACGACGCGCGAGCCTGCGCCCGGTTTGTGCGCGTGCCGCGCCAGACCGCCCCGCCCGCCCGAGCCGATAACTCCCACCCGCAGATCAGCCATTGCCATCCCCCTCCGCGCAGTTTGCGCCTCCGCCAGTAGAGACCAAGCAAGATATAGTGTATCCCAGCGGCGGCCAAGCCGCAACCGAAAGCGGGTGACGGGTGACGAGTGACGGGTGACGGCAGCCCTTTACCCCCGCCTTTCCCATGTTACACTCTTCGCCTGGATTCACCACCAACGCGGCCATCTCCATGGGGGAGGTCAGAACCGGAAATCAGTTGTTGATAGACCGGATCAGGTCCGCGCGCCCGCGCGGGCTTTGAGGTGGCATTCCGGTGGAAAGATGGGAAGCTCTCAGAAACCACGGCGCGCCGAGCGCCCCTCCGTCAAGGGATGTCCGAATGTATCGCATGCATGCTCCGCTCGCAGGTCTCGCGTTTGTGGCGCTCAGCGCTGGGTGGCTCCACGCGGGCGACGAGGCGCGCCGTTGGCAGGGCACGGCCGCGGACTACCAACGCGCCGGGGAGATACAGCAGTTGACGCGGAACAAGGTCTTCAAGGCCCGCGTTGTGCCGCACTGGTTCGCCAAGAACAGCCGCTTCTGGTATCGGAACGATCTGGCGGAGGGGCGGCGCGAGTTCGTCGTTGTGGATGCCGCGGCAGGCAGGCGCGAACCGGCATTTGACCACGAACGCCTTGCCGCGGCCCTAGCGAAAGCTACAGGCAAGCCTGTTCAGGCCGAGCGCTTGCCCATCGAAAGCCTGGACTTTCCCGACACCGGCCAGGCTGTGGTTCTGCGGGCGCAAGGCAAGACGTGGGAGTGCAGTCTGCCCGCGTACGAACTGCGCCCCCTCACCCCAACCCTCTCCCCAGAGGGGAGAGGGAAGGGTGAGGGGCTTCCCGCTGAAGACAACCTCCACCCAACGCAACTGAACGGCCCGGAGACCAGCCTCTCCTTCGTGAACCGCACCGCCAAGGACGTGAAGCTGTTCTGGCTGGATTGGGCGGGCGAACGCCAGCCCTACGGCGTGGTGCGCCCAGGCCAGACGCATGAGCAGCACACGTTCGCAGGCCACGTCTGGCTGGTGACCGACAGCGACGGCAAGCCGCAGGGTGTCTACCAGGCCGTCGAGGACCATGCCACGGTCATCGTGGATGGTGCGAAGCCCATCACGAAGAAGGAACTGGCGCAGGCGGCAGCGCAGCCGGGTAATGCCGGCGCGGCCAAGCCCGCCAAGTGGGTTGCCATCATCGAAGAACACAACGTCTGGCTCCGCGAGACTGCGGCGAACGTAAGAGTGCCGCTGACGCAGGACGGTTCCGCGGACGACGCGTATCAGGGGGAGATGCACTGGTCGCCGGACGGGCAGTATCTCGTGGTCCTCAAGACCAAACCTGCCGAAGAGCACAAAGTCTACGAGGTGGAGTCGTCGCCCAAGGACCAGGTGCAGCCCAAGCTGCGCAGCTTCAGCTACCTGAAGCCGGGGGACCGCATCGCGGTCTCCAAGCCGCATCTGTTCGATGCCGCGGCGCGCAAGGAGATACCGCTCAGCGACGCGCTCTTCCCCAACCCCTGGTCCATCGAGGACGTGCGCTGGGAGCCGGATGCGCGCCGGTTCACGTTCCTCTATAACCAGCGCGGCCACCAGGTGCTGCGGATCATCGCCGTGGACGCGCGCACGGGGCAGGCGCAAGCCATTGTTGACGAACAGAGCAAGACTTTCATTGATTACGCCGGGAAGCGCTTCGTCGCGTACCTGGATGCGGCGCGCGAGATTGTCTGGATGTCCGAGCGGGACGGCTGGAATCATCTGTACCTCTACGACGCCCAGGCCGGGAAGGTGAAGAACCAGATCACGCGCGGCGAATGGGCCGTGCGCGGCGTGGACCGCGTGGACGAACAGAAACGCCAGATCTGGTTCCACGCGGGCGGCATTGATCCCCGGCAGGATCCGTATCACGTCCACTATTGCCGCATCAACCTCGATGGCAGCGGCCTGGTGCGGCTGACCGAAGGCGACGGCACGCACACGGTCCAGTATTCGCCGGACCGGAACTTCCTGCTGGACACTTACTCGCGCGTGGACCTGCCGCCGGTCACCGAGCTGCGCCGCACGGAGGACGGCGGCCTGCTCTGTACGCTCGAACGCGCGGATGCGTCGCTGCTGCTGGCGACGGGCTGGCAGATGCCCGAACGCTTCTCGGCCAAAGGCCGCGACGGTACTACGGACATCTACGGCATAATCCTGCGTCCGCTGCGTTTCGATCCGGCGCGGCGCTGCCCGGTCATCGAGAACATCTACGCCGGGCCGCACGGTTCTTTCGTGCCCAAAGCCTGGGCGGAGCACTACGGCATGGAAGAACTCGCGGAACTCGGCTTCGTGCTCGTGATGATTGACGGCATGGGGACCTCGCACCGTTCCAAGGCCTTCCAGGACGTCTGCTGGAAGAACCTCGCCGACGCCGGATTGCCGGACCGCATCCTCTGGCTGAAGGCCGCCGCGCAGACGCGCCCGTACCTGGACCTTGCGCGCGTGGCATCTACGGAGGCTCGGCCGGCGGGCAGAGCGCTCTGGGCGCGCTGCTGTGGCATCCTGAATTCTACA
>JBEKKG010000105.1:0-17641 GCA_050010835.1 Planctomycetota bacterium | reverse complement strand
CGTTCCAGTTGGCATCCACGGCATTGACCGTCACATTGAACGCCGTGCCCGCCGTCTGAGGCGTGGGCGCGCCCGTCTTGCCAGTGGTCGTCCCCGGCGCAGCGCTCTCACCAGGAACTAGGACCTGCAGCTTCGTGAACACTCCGGGCGCGCCCCCACCGCCAACAGTGACCGAGGAGCTCGTATTGGCCGTCATTGTCGGCGTAGTGACGTCCGAAGCCGTGACCGTTGCCGTGGTCTTCAAGGTCACACTGAACGTGCCCGTTCCCGACGCCAGCGCGGCATTGGGCGGCAATGTCGCGGTGTTATCGCTCGAGGTTATGGCTACCGTGTCAGTCACGGTATTCACCACGACCCAGTTGGCATCCACGGCATTGACCGTCACATTGAACGCCGTCCCCGCCGTCTGGGCAGTGGGTGTGCCGGTCTTGCCCGTGGTTGTGCCCTGCGCAGCGGTCTCTCCGGGAAGAAGGACTTGCAGCTTGGTGAACGGGCCAGCCGTGCCGGCCGCGTTGACCGTAATCGAGGGACTCGTGCTGGGCGCTATTGTGCCAGTCGTGGCGTCCGTGACCGTGACCGTCGCCGTGGCCTTCAAGGTCACACTGAAGGTGCCCGTACCCGATGCCAGTGCGGCATTGGGCGGCAATGTCGCGGTGGTATCGCTCGCGGTTATGGCCACCGTGTCAGTCACCGTAGCCACCTTGTTCCAGTTGGCATCCACAGCGTTCACCGTCACATTGAATGCCGTACCCGCCGTCTGCGTAGTGGGCGTGCCCGTCTTGCCCGTTTGAGTCCCCGGCGCAGCGGTCTCGCCGGGAACAAGGATTTGCAGCTTGGTGAACGGGCCACCCGCGTTGACCGTGATCGAGGGACTCGTATTGGGCGTGATTGTGCTTGTCGCGGCGTCCGTGGCGGTGACTGTCGCCGTAGCCTTCAAGGTCACACTGAAGGTGCCCGTCCCCGCTGCCAGCGCGGCATTGGCCGGCAATGTCGCCGTTGAATCGCTCGAGGTAATGGCCACCGTGTCAGTCACTGTATTCACCAGGTTCCAGTTGGCATCCACAGCATTGACCGTCACATTGAACGCCGTCCCCGCCGTCTGCGCGGTGGGTTGGCCCGTCTTGCCTGTGGTTGTCCCCGGCGCAGCGGTCTCTCCGGGAACAAGGACTTGCAGCTTGGTGAACGGGCCAACCGTGCTGGCCGCGTTGACGGTGATCGAGGAACTCGTGTTGGCCGTTTTTGTGTTATCCGTTGCGTCCGTGGCCGTGACTGTCGCCGTGGCCTTCAACGTCACACTGAAGGTGCCCGTCCCCGCCGCCAGCGCCTTGTTGGCTGGCAATGTCGCGCCAGTATCGCTCGACGTTATGGCCACCGTGTCAGTCACGGTATTCACCAGGTTCCAGTTGGTATCCACGGCATTGACCGTCACATCGAACGCCGTCCCCGCCGTCTGGGCAGTGGGTGTGCCCGCCTTGCCTGAGGCTGTCCCCGGCGCAGCGGTCTCGCCGGGAACAAGGACCTGCAGTTGGGTGAACGTGCCCGCGCCGGCGCTAACAACGATGGTGCCTGTCATCGTGTCGCCACTGCTGGTGCTGTGGTAGCCGAACGAGCCGATGGTGTTGAACACATGTGAGAACGACTTCTGGAAGCCGAGGGAGCCGGAATCCCACAGGCCAGCAGTATCGCTGGTGGCGGTGTGGGCCGCATTGTAATCGTAGTTGCTCCAAGTCACGGTGTCACCAACGTTGACCGCCTGGCTCTGCGGGCCGTAGCCACTAGAAGAGATGGTAACAGTGTACGTCGTCGCCGCACGCGCCGGCTGCGCGGCCAGAAAAGCGACACTCAACAGCAAGACTGAGCTAAATCGAAGCATTTCCCCCTCCTCTATCGTCACAAAGACCGTATCTGAAACCAGGCCGCTTGCGCCTGCCTTCACGTAACGCTCACCCGCACGGCCAGCCATACCGCCTCAGGCCGCCATGCTGACTGCGTCTAATTGACCCCACCCTCTTTCCTTTGTCAAGCTTGCTTTCCTCGTGCGCAATACAGAGCACATTCCCGAAGTTGATTTTAGATTTGCGCGTCAGGGGGTCCCAAATAGAAAATCGAAAATCCAAAATCGAAAATCACGTCAGCGCCTTTGCCGCACTGAGCAGCTTCTGCAACGTGGCCTTCTCGTCCAGGTGTGTGGTATCCACATCAATGGCGTCCGCGGCTTTCTTCAACGGCCCGATGGACCGCGCCCGGTCGGTCTCGTCGCGGTAGCGAATCTGCTTGCGCAAGCCCTCCAGGTCCACGGGTTCGCCGCGGGCCTGCAACTCGGCCGCCCGTCGCCTGGCGCGTTCCCCCAGGTCCGCATGGATATAGAACTTCAGCGCCGCCTCGGGGAACACAACCGTGCCGATGTCGCGCCCTTCCATCACTACGCCCGGCACGCCTTGAGCCAGCAGGCCTTGGGCCGCAGAGCGCATCTTCTCCACCAGCACCTCCCGCACGGCGGGGTTGTTGACGACGGGCTTAAGCTGTTCCGTCAGAGCGGCCGTGAAAAGCTCCCGCGTGCGGTCCGCGCCGTTGACGATGAAATGCTGCTGGCCGTCCAGAATCCGGTATTCGAAGCGCATCCTGCGCGCGACCTCAGCCACCGGTTTGTCGTGTTCGAAGGCAATCCCGCCTTCCTTGGCCAGGAACGCCACCGCACGATACATGGCCCCAGTGTTCAAGTAGGTGTAGTGCAGCGCTTCGGCCAGGTGCCGGGCAGCGGTGGACTTGCCGCTCCCGGCAGGACCGTCAATGGCTATGACCTTGAGTTGGATGTTCGTGGTTTCAGGTTTCAAGTTTGCTGCGTCCGTAAAAAGCCCTTCCCCTGCCCCCTCCCGCAAGGGGAGTGAATGGGAAGAATGGGACGGATGGGAACGATGGGAGGACCCATCATCATCTTCTTCCTATCCTTCCCGTTCTTCCCGTTCTTCCCATCTTTCCCATTACTCCCATCCACTTTCAGTTCTCTTTCCCTCGTTTGCGCCTCTCCGCACAAGCCAAAGCCCCGCTGCAAACAACACCAGCGCCGGCAGCAGATACTTCAACGGCACGCCAGGCAACGGCTTGCCGGGCGACTCCCCGGCCTTGTCCAACCCCGGCAGCGCGGTTCCGAGGAAATTCATGCTGTTGAAGCAGAAGTGCAAGACCACCCCGGGCAACAGGCTCCGGCTCTGCCACGCCACGTACGCCAGCACCACGCCCAGCAGCATCACCACGGGCTGCCTGAACATGGGGAAATGATAAGCTCCAAAGATCACCCCCACGCTCACCAGCGCCAGCACTTTGCCCGAACCGCGCAAGCCCTGCAACAGGAATCCGCGGAACAAGTGCTCCTCGCACAACGCCGGCGTGACACCGAAAAGGAAGATCAGCAGCAGCAGGCCGGGGACGGATTTCGAAAGCAGCGCCAGCGGCTTCTCAAGCACTTCCATCTCCTGCACCGGGTATGGCCAGAAACAGCTTTGCCAGGAACTTAGTTGCATGGCGATCAGCCAGGCCCCTGTTCCCAGACAGGCCCCGCCGAGCACAGCGCTTAGAGCCGGCCGCCGCCACAGAAACGTCTCCTTCCAATCCAGCTTCAGATACCACGCCACGGCCAGCGGCAGCGCCAGGAAGAGGAGGTACTGCGGCGCCAGTATCCAGACACAGAAATGAGCGGGACTCAAACCCGTCACAGGATCGAGCAGCACCTTCATCAAGGCGAGCTGGCAGTAGAAACTGATGGGGAACAGGAGCGCCAGGAGCAGGAGCGCGTCGCCGGGCTTGGGATGGGGCGCGGGCTTGTAGAAGCGCCGATTCAGGAACAGGCGCAGGCTGTTCTGAGAGGAGAATAAGATCTCTTCGCGTGCGAAAAACCGCGCCGCCACGGCCACCGTTCCGGCAGCGTACAGGCAGGTGCTGCAAAACACGAAGCCGATCTGCCACGCCTTGCCGTGGCCCAGAAACAACTCTTTGATGAGCAGCGCCGTGTTGATGACCGGCGCCAGCAGCAGCGGCCCGTCCCCCAGCTCGATGCCCGGCATCGTCACCACCATCATCCCCAGCATTGGCAGCAGGTACACAGGGAGACAATAGACTTGGGCCTCCTTCTGATTGGCCGCCAGGCTGGCCACCGCCAGCAGCAGGCCGGCGAAGAGCAGCGCCAGCGGGACCAGCAGCAACAAAGTCAGCGGCAGCGCCGCCCAGGGGAACTGGAAATTGGCCAACTGCAAGTTGGGCAACAACAGGAACGTGCCCGCAAAGCTCGCCACGTTCAAGCCCGCGTTGCCCAAGGCCAATATGGCCACGGCGAGAAACTTGCCGCTGATAAGCTCAATGGGCCGCACGGGCATGCCCACCAGCGTCTCCAGCGTGGAGCGCTCTTTCTCTCCGGCCGTCAAGTCTATCGCCGGGTAAATGGACCCGGTGATGATCATCATGATAAAGAGCAGCGGCAAGATCGCCCCCAGCACCGAACCGCCAACTTTGGTGGCTTGGGCCACGTTGTGCAGCGCCACGGTAAAAGGTTTCAAGAACTCGCGTTTCAGGTTCCGGGATTTCAGGTGTTCATCCACCACATGCTGTTTGTAGCGTTCCAACAGTTTCTCAACCCGGTCCCTAGCTTCGCGCGAGCGGTTCTCCGCCTGATCGTAGCGCACTTCGATCTTGACTGGTTGCTGCGCCTCGATGAGCTGCTCGATCTCCTGTGGCACGCTGACCGCGGCCTGAATCTCGCCGGCCGCGAGCGCTTTCTCCGCGTCCGCAGAATCCAGGGCTCTGAAGGCCAACGCCGGTGCGGAGGATTTTCCTTGTGCCGGCACTTGAAATGCGTCGCGCGCCCGCGGCTTGGGCACAGGCCGGCCAAGATCCTCCTCAAGCGCAGAGGCCGGTGCCGCATCGCCTTGCTGTGTGTCGGGCAGCTTGCTGATTATGTCAAAGAACTCGGTCATGCCTGGCGGGATCGCCACGGTGTAGACCTCGTGTTCGATGCGGGCCTGGGCCAATTGGGCCACCTCGGACATCCCCAGCATCATGACCGGCCACAACAAGAGCGGCACCACGACGGCGGCGAAGATAGTCCGCCTGTCCCGCAACAAGTCGCGCAGTTCTTTCACCAGCACGGCGCGGATTTTAGGCGACATCGCCGCGGCCCCCATGTTCCTTCTCGCCCGCGGCGTTCTTTGTGGGGCAATCCTCTGGATTGCCAGGCGACCCGGAGGGGAGCAACCCGGAGGGTTGCTCTACAACGGCCGTTCCCAGCGAGATGCTGTCCACGGCGCTCCTGCCTTCGACCCGCTCCACCAGCGCCAGGAAGACGTCGCTGAGCCGCTCCATGCCGGAAAGGGCCCGCAGTGCGTCGAGTGTCCCTTCGGCGAGCAGTTTGCCCTTGTGGAGCAGGCCGAAACGCTGGCAGATATGCTCAACTTCATCCAGGTGGTGAGTGGACAGCACGATCGTGCGGCCGGCCTGGCCCGCCTCGCGGATGAAATTCAGGATCAGCCTGTTGGTCAGCACGTCCAGGCCCAGTGTCGGCTCATCCAGTATCAGCACCGGAGGATTGCCGACCAGCGTGCGCGCAATTTGCACACGCTGCTTCTCGCCGGTGGAAAGCCCTTCACAGCGCCTGCCGGCGAACAACTGCATGCCCAGCAAGTCTATGAGTTGCTCAACCTGGACCTGCAGTTCTCCCGGCGCCAGGCCGCGCAACTGGCCGAAGTAGGCCAGCGTCTCGCGCGGGGACAGGCGCGCGTAAAGCCCGGTGTTGGCGGTCAGGAAGCCGGTGCGCTGTTTCAGCGCCAGCGGGTCGCTGGAGCCGTTCACGCCGTCAATCGTGACTTCGCCGCAGGTAGGCTGCATCAGGCCGGCGAGCATGCGCAGGGTCGTGGTCTTGCCCGCGCCGTTGGGGCCGAGGAGGCCGTAGATCTCGCCGCGCGCGACGTGAAAACTGAGCCCGTCCACAGCGACGTGCTCCTGCCCCTGGTGGGTGTAGAAGACCTTGGTCAGAGCTTGAACGTCAATCATGGATGCACCAAGTGTAGACTGATTCCAGCGGCTTTCAAATCCGAATGGCGGGGGCACGGACGAAACTCTCTTGACTGGGGATACTTGCCAGCAATAGTAGAATCAGCGAGGTGGCTGGACAGGGAATGCAAGACCAGGAGAGTTGGGGGAAGCCGCTGACGGAGGAGCCACGGGCGCCCTCGCCCGTGGGTTAGAGGAACTTCATGGCCAGACAGACGAAGAAGATGCGCGTGCTCATGGTGGGTGTCGGCGGCTTTGGTGGCTACCGCCGCGACCGGATGCGCGAGACAGGGCTCTTCGAGATCGCGGCCGCCTATGACCGCAACCCTCAGGCCCTGGAGGCGTGCGCCGCGCAGGATGGCGCGCGGCCCGCAAAGAGCTTCGAGGAACTGTTGGAGACGCCGAACGTGGAGGCCCTCGTGATCTCCACCGGCGGCAAGTTCCACGCGGCCCAGGCGCTTGCGGGCCTGAAGCACCGCCTGCACATCTTCGTGGAGAAGCCTCTCTGTTCGACGCCGGCGGAAGTGCAGGCGCTCCTGGCCATGCAGCGGAAGACCGGCCTAGTGGCCGGCGTCGGGCACGGCGACCTGTTGCACGACCCGGCCGCCCTGCACCTCCGGAAGCTTCTCGCGAGCGGCTTCTTCGGCAAGGCCGCCACGTTCGAGATGGTCACCGCCCACAGCGGCGGTCTGGAGATCAAGCCTGGCGACTGGCGGGGCGACCCAAGGAAGAACCCAGGTGGCATGCTCTTCCAGTGCGGCGTCCACGCCCTGCACGAACTTCTCTTCCTGTTCGGCCCGCTCAGCGCCGTCAGCGCCGTCATGCGTTACGACGTGCACTCGACCAAAACCGCGGACGTGGCGCACTGCCTCTTGCGCTTCCGCTCCGGCATGGTGGGCACACTCTCTGCATACCATGTGACGCCGTACCGGCACACCTTCAACATTTACGGCACCCAGCGGTCCCTTTATATTGACCGCCGCGCCCCCTCCTACGGCGACGCGAGCTATATCGCCACCCAGGAGCGGAAGTGCGGCGCAGCCGAACCGCACCGGCCGTTCAAACTCGGCCTGGGCAAGGCCGACATCTGCGGCAATCTCAAGAGCTTCTACCGCGCCGTGCGCCAGGGCGGAGAACCTTACCCGTCTTTGCGGGATGGCGCGCGGGCTGTGCAGGCCGTTTTTGCGGCCGAGGAATCCGCACGCACCGGCCGGGCCGTAGACGTGGTGCGGGTCTAACCCGGAAAATTCACCACAGAGACACAGAGGCACAGAGAAAAGATTTTGGATTTTGGATTGCCGAAACATGGTGAACCAACCAGTTCCTGTCCTTCTCTGTGTCTCTGTGTCTCTGTGGTGAATAAGGGAGTCTAAGACGCATGGCCGCCATCCACATCGCCGTAGCCCAGATTCACAGCCGCAGCGGGCAGATCGAGGCCAACCTGGCCCGCATGCTGCCCCAGATCCGCAGCGCAGCCGCGGTCGGCGCCGACGCCATCCTGTTTTCGGAGACCTGCGTGCATTCCTTCGCCCTGGTTCCGGTAGACATTGCCGCCGCGGAACCGGCGAACGGCGCGGTCTGTGGGCGGCTCACAGAATGGGCTCGGAAGCACGGCATCGTCATCCTGGCCGGATTCCTCGAACGGGATGGACGGGCGATCTACAACAGTCACGTCGCCGCATTCCCCGATGGCCGGCGCGTGGTGCAGCGCAAGCACGCCGTGACCCCCATCGAACTGCAGGCTGGGCTGTCAGGCGGGCCACCCGAACGGACCGTGCTGGCCATCGGCGGCGTACGTTGCGCCCTGATCATCTGCGCCGACAGCGGCTCGACGGAGATCGCGGACGACTGCCGCCGGCAGGGCGTCGCACTGCGGCTGGCCCCCACCGCCGGCGGCGGAACGCGGGCCGAGATGCTGACCGAATCCGAACTGGACTCGGAGGACGGGCGCGCCCGGTACGCCGAGGACAGGAAGAAGGTCTTCCGTGCCGAGGCAGTGCATCCGCCGGAGCCGCAATGGCCCACAGCTTTCGCCTCTGCCAACGCGCTGGGGTACGACGGCGCCACGGACCGGGGATGGCACCGCGGGCACTGCATGATCGTGGACCGGCATGGGATCGTGCGCGCACAGATCCCCGGCACCTGCGTTATCGAACACCAGCATGACCAGATGGTTCACGCCAGGCTGGTCTTCCCCGGTTCTGTTCCGGGTCGGGTAGACTGATGGACGCAGCACCTCATCCCCCTGTTTGTCCGGTTTGTAGGGGTTACAAGAACTTGACGTGGAAAAAGCCCTCAACGGGTCTGGTTCAGTTCGCTTGCGTTAAAGGAAGCCTGCAACAACTGCAAGCAAACTTGCACAAACCCGGCTTGTCCAGACCGGTAGTCTTGTCCAGAAAACCCGTCTTGGCGCTACTATAATCGCCGGTCTTGTTTGTGGGGATTGGGTTGTAATCCGCAATGGGAACACTGAAGCAAGAAAAGGGCGTCGCTCTTATCGTCATGGCAGCGTTCCTCTCTATCCTCGCCGCCATGGCGACCGGCTTCTACACCCTGATGCTGATGCAGACCAAGTCCGCCATACATTACGGCGACTCGGTGCGCGCTGAGTTGCTGGCGCGCGGCGGCATCTCTTTCTCTATCGTGCAACTCCAGGCCCAGGCCTTTAAGAAGATCGAAGACCCCACCGCTCCCTGGTTCATGTACGATTACCTCAACGGCGCCAAACGCAGCCTCTCTTATCCCGACAGCCCCCTGCTCCATAACGGAGTTGATGACGACAACGACGGCCAGATTGACAACTGGGAGGAAGCGCGCGTCCAGCCCGATCTGATCCGCGGCTACTCTGTCGCCGTGACCAACTCCGGCAACGACGACCTGAGCACTGAAGGCGCCAGCGACCGTTTCAGCCTCAACATCTCTGACGCCGCCAGCCGGATCAATGTCAATGCCGGCGACAACCTCGCCGTGGTCCTCGACAACCTGTGCCGGGCCATCGGTCCGCCTTTGGTTCCCGCCGACCAGACCGCTCTGGTCCAGCGGGTTTGGGAATGGTACGGAGGCGGGAAGTACAATACGGACGCGAACGACTGGCCCAAAGGCAGCACGCCGGGACTGCCGCCTTTCACGGCCGTGCCCAGAAACATTTACTATTGGCTGTACGGCGCCAACGGCGCCCTCACGTGGGACGGCGTGAACGCCAGTCTGAGCGGAGCAGGCCGCCCCAAGCTCAGGAACGACGGCTCGGGCGCGGCGCTCTACGGCGACGGCTATGCCATTGCCGGCTGGCGCGCCAAGAACGGCAAGTTCGAGACTCTCGACCAGGTCAAACAGGCGCTGACCTACCGTGAGCGCAACGGCAACGGCACCCCGGACGATCCGCTGGAGCAGTTGGAGATAGAGGTCAAATTCCAGGCCCTGCGCGATTATATCACCATAGACTCGTGGGTGGATACCCATACTGTCTGCGTGGGCAAGTTCGAGTGGGTGTTCCAGAGCGGCCCCTCGCCCACCGATCCTTACGACATCGCGATTGACCGCGACAAGAGCTGGATCTGCGACGATCTGGCCAACGATCCCATGAACACGCGCGGCAGCCTGCGCGGCTGCTACGTCGCGATCCTCAATGGCCACGGCGCGGGCCAGTTGCGGCGCATCCGGACCAACGGTGTGGACTGGATCCAGTTGGACATCTTCAAGGACAAGAACAACAACTGGACGGGCTTCACAGTCCCGCCCGGGCCGATCAGTTCCTACATGCTCATCCCGCCGGAGAACGCCAAGCTGGTGGACGTGAACGGCAAGGACTTGGCCTTCACCTACCCCGATAACCCGCCTCCGCTGGGCAAGCTGACGTTCCCCAAGACCGACGCCCGCGGTGACTTCGTGCCCGCTGAATACGGCGACGGCTCGCCCAAAATTGATTACGGCACGCGCCCGCTGTGCTTCCATCGTGCGCCGGTCAATGTGAACACGGCGTCGGACAAGGTCCTGACCGCCCTGTTCCTGGGCATCAATGTGACGCAGGGCAGCTACCTGGCGGTGGGCACGGACGCCGACATCACCCAGTTGGCGCCCATGAAGTCGCGCTACCAGTGGAAGCCCACCGACCCGGACTGGAAGATCAAGGACTACGACGATCCTAACCAGGTCTACAGGATAGTTGAGCCCTACATACTCACGCCCAAGGGTCTCAAGCGCATCCCCGCCGGCCCCGGCTACCTGACGCTCGGCCGCAACACGCCTTGGCCCGCCGCTGACGCCGGCAAGTTCAACTACATCGTCAACTCTGGAAACCTGGGTCCGCCGTATTTCACAATCGGCAGCGATGCCAAGAATAGAAAGTACACCACCAACGCAGCCCAGGAGTTGGCCTACCGCATCATCGTCGCCCGGCAAAGCGACCCGGCTAATCCGGACCTGAAGTGGATTGACCCCAAAACGGGCTGGCCCACCAAAGTACAGAACCCCGCCTACTTGCGCGGCCCGTTTCACAGTTGGGACGAGCTTTACTTTCGTGTCGTCCGTCCCTGGGATGAGCAACGTCTCGACCCCAAGAGCCCCGGCTATGATCCCAAGGCCGGTTCTGTCGCCCGCCTCATTATGGCGCACTTCAACCCCAACACCGATCTGCTGAAGTTCAATCCCAATATCGAATGGATTGACCGCTGGGGCCGCAACTTCACCGAATTGGAACCCGTGATGGTCTACACCAATTCGCCGGAGTATGCCGACGGGCAGTCCTTGCTCGGCCACGGGCCCATTGACGGCACCCGGCTGCTGCCCGGGGGAGACCTGTATTTTCAACCCGGCCTTTTCATGACCTGCGATCAGGATGCCCGGGGGCTGACCAACCAGGCCCTGCCGGTGTTCAGCCGGGAGCGCCTGTGGGACATGGGGCTCCCTAATCAAATGCCGCCCCCGTACACCCAATCGCTCTTCGTCAGCGGCGTGTTCGGCACTGATCCCAAGTGGCAGGGCAGCTACGCCGTGCGCAGTTTCCGCTATAAGGCCGACGAGTTGATAGATAAGAGCGATCTCAACCGCTCCACCACCGAGCTGTGCTTCGACTCCCACGGCATCTACGAGATCCAGTCCACAGGACAGGTGCTCAAGCGCGGCGCAGTGCTGGCGGAACGCAAGGTCCAGGCCCTGGTGAAGGTCTATGACGTGTGGAGCGAGTCCACGCAGCGCGAATTCGTCCAAGGGTACATCTCACGGGCTACAGGCGCGCCAGGCACGCCCCAGGCCGGCCAGGTGACCCGCGATTGCTGCAACGTACTCGACAGGCTGGCTCTCGTGACGCTGCCGGAGCCGCTGGTGCCTTTGGGCTACAGGATCAACAACCCGAAGAGCAAGGAACTCGTGGACCTGTCGCTGGGCGACGTGGGCAAGAAACGCAACGCCTGGGGCACGCCGGTGGACATGAACATACCCCTCATCGTGGCCAACAATGTGCAGCCTGCCGGTTACGACGGCCAGCTTGTCCTGGCCACCAACACCCAGAGGTTCGAGCCCTCCAACTACACCACGGACCCGCAGGGCGATTGCGACACCTTCCTGGCGAGTTTCAATGGCGACCTGGATACGGAGACCGCCATCGGCAACGGCCATGAACAGGCCAAGTCGCCTTTTGACTCCACAGTGCAGGTGGAGAACGCTATGGGACTCCTCGGCGCGCTCAATGACACTGTGATTGCGAGCGACCCTGGTTTGAAGGGGCCGCAGCAAAGCGGCCAGCTCGGCAACTTCGCGCAACCCGACCTGGCTTCGCCGCCCAACAGCCCCAATTACGCGCCGATTACGCCCTGTGGCACCAATCCCGCTGCGCCGCTGGAGATCTTCAGGTTTCAGACCTTGCGTTGCGCCCTGCGCGGCTTGCGCCCCGATTTCTACTGGAACAACGTCACGTGCCGCCAGGGCGACCTTCGCGCGGACGGCCTGTACGTTGGCGGGCCGGGCATGGCCGGGAACAGGGGTGTCATAAAATACGAATCTGGCTCCGACACCTCTGTCGGGCCAGGCCAAACAGTTCCTGCGGATGTCTACAACAGTCAGAACCTGAGTCTCAACGGGAGGGGCGCCCAGAGGGCCGTAGGTGAGAATTACGGGGGCTCCGGCGGTGCGGTCCAGGGTCTGCTCCTCTCGCTGTGGGCCAAGACCGCCTGGCATCACAACGACAACCGGGGCCATGAGTTCCTCCAGAGCAGCACCCCGGCCTGGCTCTATTCCGGCATCGGCGCGGCAGCCTTCTGGTTCAGGAAACACGGCGGCCCGCAGTTCGCCGCCATGGAAACGGGGAGCCTGCCCTATAATCTCATGCCCTGGGAAGATGCGCAGGCCTGGGAAGGGCAGGCCGCCAACGGCAACCGGATCAATGACTTCGCATTCGGGGGCGAGTGGCAAATGGGCAGCAGCGACTACAACGGCAGTTGCGGCATCTGGGGCGCTTACCTCCACGGCGGCTATACCGGTGTCGTCCCCCAGCGGCTGGATCCGACAAGGTATCCGCTCTCCTACCTCCCCGAATCGCCGTCTTAGTGGCATGATCGGTTCCGTGAGCGGCTACTTGAAATTCAACGGTTCGCCGGACGGGTGGAGCGACAGCAACACGGGCTGGACCACCCAGAACATCCAGCGGCCTTTCATAGATTCGGAGCGGTGGTCGGATAGCGGCGGCCCCAACACCTACGACTGGAAGGGGAAGTACTGGAGCATTTACACGCCGATGGGCAATCAGGGGTTCTGCGTCTACCAACAGAAGAACTCGGCAGGCCCCCTCAGCCCCAACGGCAGCGCAGGCAATCCCGTGCGCTATAGCTGGGCCGCGCCTGGCGGCAACAAGACCCTGGATGGCGCTTACATCTACGACCACCCGGTCTTCGGCCTTAACCTTTGCAACCACGGCAAAGGCTACTTCGATAGCGGTCCCGGCGTGCCATCCTACACCGGGCAGCAGGGGGCCACGGCCACGTGCTCGTTCTCCGGCTTCTACCGGGGTTCTATCGAAGAGGGCACCCATGCCGTGATTGACGAGTACAAGATCTCGCGCAAGGAGACCGTCCTGGCCAATCCTCCGGACTGGCAGAACGACCGCATCACCAGAACAGACCCCGCCAGGCCCGGAGAAATGACCCTCAGCCGCTATTACCTGCCGGTGGACCCGAACATGCGCCAGCAGTGCCCCACCTTCACCTCCCAGACCATGTTGCAGTCCTTGAAGGGCTACGACAAGAAGACTGCCGCGGTGCCGGAGAACGTGAAGCTGGCGCGCGTCTCCTGGAACTGCTTCACCCCGCGCTTCATGCACGAGTACAAAGGCTGGGACAGTGCCAAGCCCAAGTTCCAGCGCTGCGAGACCGTCACCAAGGGCCTGGGTATAGAAGGCTGGAATCCCCACCAGCCTCCCCCTGGCGGGCAGCCCACCACCAAGGTCTGGGTCCCCTTTCGCGGGCCGTTCAACTACTGGGTTTACAACGACCTTGCCGTCTCAAATGACGTGGCCTCCAGGATTGACAATCGCACCTTGCGGGCCGATGAGTACGAGGATTACAATGACCCCGCCTACGATGCGGACTTCAAAGTCGTCCCTTATCGCTGCAACAGGCCCACGCCGGCCGATTACCAGACCGTCAGACCATACAAGGACGACTTGGACTATCACGCCACCAAGGGCGTGGAGATCGAGATTCTCCAGTGCCAGGACGAGGATCCCAGCGCCCAGACTGCCAAGACGCTGGGCGCCAATTCTCCGTTCGTCAACCCGGCTGTGCTCAACCCTATTCTCGACCCTAACGGCCAGCCCATTACGGTCCGGACGGACCGCCTGCGCTACCGCGTCCGCTTCCGTTATCCCGTTGACAAGCTGGCCGACCCCACGTCGCTGGCCGCTGGTGTTGATCCGCAATCGCAGTTCCTGCTCGATACGCCGGTCTTTGACGATATCTCGATCACCTATTTCGGCAAGCCGGTGATCCTGGACTACAAGGAAGTGCTGGAGTAAGAAAAGGGGACATTCATATTTTCTGACTTGCGGTCCGGTGGGCTTGGCCATACGAGGAGAGAATATGAATGTGCTCTTTTCCTCCTTCCGGTTGTCGGCTTCGATTCAGAGGCGGAGGCGCATGTGGTAACGGCTTGGAGGCTAAGGCGATGAAATGCCACGAGGGCGGGGGCAAGGTTGTCGTGTTCCGCAAGGACCACCGGCGCGCGCGGCGGGTTAAGGCCCCAAAGGGGCCGGCGCGTCAATAGCGAGGGCCGAAGGCCCTCGACCAAGGAGGACGCAATGTGGAAAAGCCCTGTAAGGGCGCTCGTGGCTGTGATAGCCGGCGAGCCGCCCGGCGAGGCCACGGACGGCCTTTCAGGCCTCACACCACCTTGCCCTCCGATTACCAGGGCCTACTACAGACCCACGAGTGCGGTGTATGTGGAATCAAAGGAAGCGTGTTCTGCGCGCTGGCACGGCACTGGGTGCCTTGCCACCCCTGGAATGGGGGACACGGCTCGGGGACGTCAGCGGCAGGACCCGTGGTTGCCGGGCACCCGCCAGCGCCATGTATCCCGCCAACATCTCTCAGCGCGCAAGCTAGTGGTAGACTGTCCCCTTTACCCTCCCTTTACCCTTTTACCCCCTTTACCCCCCTTTACCCCCGCCGCGTCGTGGATGTTGCCGCGGGCCTTATCGCCTTTGTTGCCAGACTCGGCCGCGAGCGCGCCGCAGGCCAAGGCAAGCTCGCGGCCCTGCAAGCCCAACTCGATGCCCAGGACGCTCTCATCCGCCAACAGGCCGTCGAACTGGACATGTTTCGCCGGCGTCTTGGCGCGCTGCCACCCCAGGAACGCCCGCACTTCGCGCCCCACGACCGCCTCACCATTTTGCGTCTCATGTGGCTGAACGGTTGCAGCGCCAAGGACGCGGCCAAGAGGTTCGTTCTCGCAGTGGCCACCGTGCATCGCTGGCTCAAAGCCTGGCGGGGCCAGACAGACCCTGGTTTGTTCTTCGGCCAAGTCCCGTGGAACAAGCTCGCGGACGCCGTCCGCAGCCTCATCCACGACTGCCGCATCCAGTTCCCTGAACCTGAGATCGGCACGCGGACTATCGCCGCACAGATTGCGCAGGCTGCCATCGCCCTCAGCCGCGCCACCGTCCAGCGGGTGCTGCGCGAGCCGCCGCCCGGCAGGCCCGGCCGAACCAAGAGCAGAACTGACGTTCTTCCGCCAGCCGCGAAGCCGCATCACATCTTGAAGCCGCAAAAGATCAACCGCACCTGGCACCTCGACCTCACGGTCATCCGCATTCTGTGGTTCCACTTCCATGTTGCCGCGCTGCTTGATGGCTACTCACGCAAGCTGCTCGCGCTGAGGGTGTTCAAGCGCACCCCAAAGGCACACGACATGCTCGCCCTGGCCAAAACCGCGGTCACCAGCTACGGCCTGCCACGCTTCATTGTCACAGACCACGGCTGCCAGTTCCACAAACGCTTCACGACGGCAATCAAGGCGCTGGGCAGCGCGCATGTCCGCGGCAAAGTGCGCAGCTATCGCTTTAACGGCAAGGCCGAACGCCTGTTCAGGACGCTGAAGCTCTGGCAGCGCGTGGCCATGTTCTTCCTCAGTGCCAGCGCCATCCAGCAGCGGCTCGATTCCTTCCGCGGCTGGTACAATGCGGCCCGTTGCCATCAAGCCCTCAAAAGCCACACGCCTGATGAGGCTTGGTCGAGCGCCGCGCGTGCCGAGCCGGCACGCTTCCACGCCCGCGACCGCGTCCAGCCCGCGTTCCGTCTGCGTCGTCTCAGCCACAATGGCGACCCGCACTTGCCCATCATCGTCATTCAGATCGTCCGCGCCGCCGCAAAGGTTGCGTGAACTGCCCGTGGCTCTTTGAAAACCTGCCGCCGTTACGTCGTTCTTGCGCCGAGAAGCTCGGTGCTTGCTGCCGCCGTTTGCCAGTGCGCGCTGCGCAAAACGAAAAATCAGGCGCGGGAAACACTATCCCGGCGGCCTCTCAAGTCGCGGGGCCGCTACAGGATGCGCACCAGGCCAGCCATGCCACACAATGTCCCTCTTCTGGGCCGCCGCGTCAAGTCCCCTTCCCTGCTAGTGGTGGTCTGTCCCCTTTACCACGGCGCGGCGTTACTCCCCGCCTTTGCGACCGCCTTTCCCATCTCTCGCTTCTTTGGCCTCGAGTTCCAATGTCTTCAGCATTTCCTTGGCTGTTTCTTGGAGATCCTTGTCGTCCGAATGACTTAGTGTCTGCCAGAAACTTTCGAAGCGTCTGGCATTAAAAGAGAAGATGTTAGACCTTATCATTTTCCGCTTCACGTCCGCCGGTGCGTTCTGAAACACCTCTAAGAGCACATCGCCACCTGTATCAGGATCAACCCCCATAACCTCGAAGATCCAAGGACATTCTATCTCCACAGCCCACGACGGCTCTTGCTTACATCCCATTATATCAGTTTCCAGGGTCTTTGACTTGCGCAAGGCCTCGAATGCAGACTTGCGGTCTACCATAATACGACGGTATAACTCTCTTTCGAACACGAAGCGATGTCCTGCAGCATCACGAATGCCCTTCCCGCCCACCCGGCACAGACCGGCCAGTATGCCCTCAATCGGCGTTGTTGGGAGTTTCTGGTCACTTGATCCGAGTGCAAGACCAACATGCCTAGTTTCCGCATCTTCTGTCAACACAAGCCCAACAGTGCATGCTGGTGCCTGGGCCAGCCACAATTTCGCTGTTTCCAGCATGTTGGTTGGCAGCTTTCTATTGCGCAACAAAAAGTCCCACGTCAGATCACGATGGTTTCCGAAGCCGCAGCTCTCAAATGGACATTCAAAAGTCCTATTCTCCTCCGCCGGTAATATCGCCGTGCTCTTCCACATCTCTTCCAACCCCGTGTAATGCAGATTCCCAAAACAATTATCAATCGTAATCGGCCCGTCTGGAAAATGGGGCAGCGCTGTGATCGGGCGGCGAAGGAAGAATTCTGCAGCTTTGCGCGCAGCCACCTTGGGCTCGACCCATATCGCGCCGGCATCCCGCCACTCATGCCACTGAAATGGGCGCGTCCGACAATAATCATCCAAAGCCGCCACGACCGTTCCGTCCTTGAAGGAAAACCGCGAAAGAGTTTCGAACTTGTCCTCCCAACCGCGCCCAAGATCAATGAATGCGGCAACATTGAGTTGGCGAATAAACTCACATACTTGATCAGACCTCCTACCTGCCGGAATATAAACGTGTGACACGTTCATATCAGCAATTTCAGCTCCCACAAGAACGAGAGGCAAGATCAGGCCGAGGGCAACTAACGATGCTCGTAGCATTGCTGGTCAATCCTTTCCCTTTCGAACTGCTTCAGGTATGTCCACTGTATAGGTGGCATGCACGCTGTAAGTGTCATACTTCCCGTGATTTGGAGTAAAGGGGACAGACTACCACTCGATACGGCCTCAGACAAAAGGGACAGACCATCGCAATTGCGGGGATACGGGGACAGACTACGCACCTATTCACCGAAGAATCCTTTCCCTTGCCCCAGAGGTGCGGTATCCCTGCCAACACTTCTCTGGCCAAGCGTGCCATGCAGCTCTTCTACCC
>JBEKKG010000104.1:0-12690 GCA_050010835.1 Planctomycetota bacterium | reverse complement strand
ACGGCGGATTCCTGGCGGCGGAAGCCCGCCAGCACCGCCACCGCACCTTTCTCTTCGGGCGCCCGAAAGTGCCGTGTGACCATGATTACCACGGTGGGCCGGAGTTGCGCGGAGATGGACGGCCCCCGCGGACCGGCGCCCCTGCTCAGTGTCAGCCGCGCACTCGCCTCCGGGAAGCCCGCCGCGTCCACGGCTGCCTGCAACCACTTGGCCAGCACGCGCAGGTCCGGCGCTGGGTCGAAGAAGAGGTGTGCTGCGCCATGCGCCAGACGTTTCAGATGCGCACGCAGCCGGAACAACTTGCGGCCATAAGCGTGCAACGTCTCAAAGACGCCGTCCCCATACAGAAAGCCCCGGTCGGTCACCGGAACGACAGCCTCGCGTGCCGTGACAATTCTGCCGTTGAGACTGAAGAGTGTGTTGTCCAAAAGAACCCCTCCCCCTGCCCCCTCCCGCAAGGGGAGAGGGTTACGGACGAATAAAGTTCCCCTTAATCTGCGTTCATCCGCGTTCATCTGCGGTTCCAAGCCGCGTTCGTGGCTTGGAAGAAAGCAGCCGTCTTGTGCAAGGTCTCCTCGAATTCCTGCTCCGGGCCGGAGTCGGCCACTATGCCGCTCCCAGCATGATAATGCGCCAGCCCGCGCGGGCCATCGCAAAGCGCGGTGCGTATGGCGATGCTCAGATCCATATCCCCGTCCAGGCCGAGCCAACCGATGGCGCCGCAGTATGGCCCCCGGCGCACAGGCTCAAGCTCCGCGATGATTTCCATGGCGCGAATCTTCGGTGCGCCGGTGACCGAGCCGCCCGGAAAGGCGGCCTGAAGCAGGTCCACAGCCCCGCAGCAGCCACGAAGCCTGCCCGTGACTGTGGCAACACGATGGAACACCGTGGGCAGTTCCTCGATCTGCCCGGGCGTAACTACGCGCACAGAGCCGTACTCACAGACCCTTCCCAGATCATTGCGCTCGAGATCCACGATCATATTGAGTTCTGCGCGTTCCTTGGCACTGGCTTCCAGTTCGCGCCTGGCTGTGGCGTCGTCCGGCCCGCCAGCCCAGCCACGCGGGCGCGTGCCTTTAATCGGCCGCGTTTCGACCTCGCCCCGGCGCAACCTCAAGAACAACTCAGGAGAGATGCTGCACAGCGTCTGGCCATTGCCCACCAGCGCACTCCCCAGGAAAGCGCCGTATTCGGCCGGGCTTTGCTGGCGCAGACGCCAATACAAGGCTTCAGGCGGCAATGCCCAGGGAACTGTGAAACGCTGAGCAAGGTTGACTTGATAGATATCCCCTGCGGCTATGTAGTCCAGGGCGCGCCCCACCGCCGCGCAGTAGCCTTGTCGCGTGGTGGCAGAAACCGCACAGCGTGGTGAGGGGCAATGACCAATGCCCAAATGGGAAGGCTGCACATGCGCAATCTGCTTTACCAGATGCTGCACTTTGAGCAGTGCTTCGCGCTCACAGTTGGCTTGGCCTGCTTCCGCAGGCAGCGTCACCGCAGCCCACCAGCACTGGTCAGCATGAGAGAAGGCGAGGACCGTATCGAAGAGCCCGAAGCTGCTTTCAGGAAAGGACAAATCGGGAGGCGCACAGCCCTCTCCGCCGTGGGGAGGGAGTACGGCTCCGGGCCTCTGCGGCCCTATGCACTCATAGCCCAGGTAACCAACCCATCCCCCGCAGAACGGCGGCCCGGCCACTGTCCGCACCTTCCGGCTGCGGTAAGCGTTGAGCGTCTTGAACAGATAGTGCCAAGGAGCATCAGAGGGTACGCTTTCCGACTTCCCATGCTGGTATGTTGTGACATGCTTCTTGTGAATCTCAATCCTGATAAGCGGATCTCGCCCCAGGTAGCTCCAACTCCTGCGCCGTGGCTCACCGGCGGCACTGTCCAGCCAGAACCAGTTCGCCGGGTCACGTTGGGCAACAAGAAGCTTGGCTGGCGTGAGTCCTGCCAAGGCATTGGCTTGCAAAGGCTCCACAAACGTTAGAAGAGACATCGAACAGCCTGCCATGCCTTGGATACTATACGACGCGCGGTTGAAATCCAGGCTTTAGGCATTAGGCATTAGGCTTTAGGGTTGAGGCTTTGGGCGCGCACGGTCAGGAGGCAGTGCCTAATGTCTAAATAACTGATCTGATGTGAACCGAAAAACAAAGGAGGCCGGTTCCTTGGCAAGCTATGTGCTTTACAAGCCAAGGCAGGGAGATGAGGGCATAATGAGACTACGGAACTGGACATAAGGATGGGGCCCCTGTTTCCGTTCATGTGAGGTTCGTGGCATTCTTGTAAGTTCTTCTGCCGCGAAAATTTAGGTTGTTTTCAGGATTGACAGGCTAGGAACTGTGGAGTTTAATTTAACACAACCTGGCTGAGAGCTTTTGGGGAGCAGCTTCGCTGCACAGAGTGTCAGAAAATTGGGAAAGGGGACCAGGATGAAAACACTCAAACGCCGGAAAAGACAGATGCAAACCCAGGCGTACATCGCCGAGCAAGCTGCGATCTACGGCATCACTTTGCCCAAGGAACTGTCAGCCTCTGAACGCTACCTCTCCCCTAACGACGTTGGGACGATCCTCGGCATCACTGGTGAAGCAGTCAAGCAGTGGATCTACCATAGAAGGTTGCCTGCGGTCAAGCTGGCGAACGGCTACTGGAAGGTCAGAGTGTCGGACTTCGAAACCTTCTTGAAGGCCCGGCACGACGTAGGCCGGCGGCGCATCCTGCTGATAGACACCCAGGAAGGTATCATGAAGGACGTAGCGCCAATCATCGAGCAGATGGAGCATACCGCCGTAAGCGCACGCAATATCGCTGACGCCTTGCTCAAAGCCACGGACTTGCATCCAGCGCTGCTGATCATTGACTGCTCAGCGATAGAGACGGAACCCTGGAAGCTGGCCGAGAAGATCCGCACAACCAAGAACCTGAAGAAGGTGCCGCTCCTGCTGCTGGCCAGCAGCGACCTGTCGCCGGCAGATGAGGAGCAAGCTTTGAAACTGGAGGCCCAGGGCTTCCTCAAGCGCCCGGTTGCGCCAGAGATCCTGACCCAAGAGATCCAGCGGATTCTGAGCCGGACGATATAGGCACTAGGCTTCAGGCATTGGGCATTAGGCTTTGCTTCCCCAAGGTGCGCCTAAAGCCCAATGCCTTATGCCAAAAATCGGAGAGGAGCTTGCTGTTTCAGGGAACATGTAGTAGACTTCCTAACAGCAGGGGAACCACTGGTTTCGGAGGCTTTGGGCCATGCGTCATTCACACCGCGTCACAGCCGCCTGTGCACTTTTGCTCGCGCTCTCCAGCTTTGTGGCAGAGGCAGCAAATAATACCTCGATGAACACGCAGCAGCGGATGACCAAATTTGGCGACGAGTTGTTGGAGGCCGTCCGGGATAACATTGTCGCCAGCCGTAAAGCTGTCCGGGACCAATTGACCCAGGACATCAATACTTCGTTCAGCAACGATATCCGGCAGTTGAATCCGCCCAAGGGTTTCACTTTGGACAGGTCCGTTGACGCTATGATGGATGCCCTGGACAGGATGTACACTTTGTTCCCAGGCGATTCGACGAAGAACGAGCGCAGTCTTTACCAGAAGGCCGCCACCAACACCTTCAGACAGGAGACCAGGCTCTGCACTGACTACAACAAAAAGCGGACCTTGCAGCAGTGCTACGACATGCTGATGAAGTATCTGGAGCAAGGGGTAAAACGCTTCGCCCAAGCGCGGTGCTCGGACGCGCGTCAGGAAATGCAGACTTCCCTCAATACCCTGTTCAACGAAATCCTCAATTGGGCGGACATGCCCAAGGACGTGGATTTGAACAAGCAAATGGCAGAGAATGTTGACCGTGCCCGCAAACTTTTCCCGGTCGCCACGCCCGAGCTGCAGGACCGCAACGGCCCTATCGTCACTTTGCTCGAGTCTGCCGCTAAACGGATTGAGCAGAAGGCCAGGAATGACAGGAAGATGGTGCCGAAGTAGCCGCGCGGATGGCGTAAGCCGCGATCCCAAAGGCCACCGCCACGTTCAGTGAAGCTTTGACGCCCCGCATGGGCAGGTGGCAGTGCAGCGTGGCCTGCGCCAGCGTTTCGACCGATATCCCCGCGACCTCGTTGCCCACCACCAGACACAGCGGCGGCTTGAGCGCACCCCGCTGCAGCGCGTGGTCCAGCAACTCGCTCGCGCCCGTGCGTTCCAACGCGATGATCTGCACGCCCTGCGCACGCAGTTTGGGCAGCACCTCCAGCGCGCTGGCATGGTGTTCCCACGGGATGTGCGCCTCGGCCTCCAGGCTGGTCTTGGCTATGGACTTATGGGGCGGGCAACCCGTGATGCCGCACAAGTAGAGCGGGGCAAAGCCTGCGCCGTCGCTGGTGCGGAAGATCGAGCCGACGTTGCCTAAGCTGCGGATGTCCTCGATCAGAGCGGCAAAGCCCTGCGGCGTCCCGGCCTCCTGCCCCGCAGGCCGGACCAAGGCACGCCGTTCATGCTGCCGCTGGATTTCCTTGATTATCGCGAGCGAACGGTACGTGATGACCTGCCCACACCCCGGACAGGGGCCGTTCTTCCCTTCGCGCTGCACAGGGATTTCAAAAGTCAACTTGCACTGCGGGTTGGGGCATTGTGTTAGCATCGGCGTATCCGTTCACCCTCTCCCCTGTGGGGAGAGGGCCGACGTGAGCGAAGCGAACGCGGGGTGAGGGGGTGTGGAGGAGCGTGGTGTGGCCCCCTCACCCGGCGCTAAAGCGCCACCCTCTCCCCGCAGGGGAGAGGGTAAACGGTCACGCATCGGCTTCCTCGGACAAGCTGAACAGGCCCAGCAACTCAGCTTTGCTCAAGTCTCCCATGCTGCCGGAGCCGTCCGGGACCACGGCGGCGGCCAGTTTGCGCTTCAGTTCCTGGCGGCGCAGGATCTTTTCCTCCATCGTGCCCCTGCAGATCAGCCGGTAGACGTTGACCGTGCGCTGCTGGCCGATGCGGTGCGCGCGGTCCTGCGCCTGCTGGTCGTTGGCGGGGTTCCAGTCATGGTCGTAGAAGATCACCGTATCCGCGCCGGTCAGGTTCAAGCCCGTGCCGCCGGCGCGCGTCGAGATCAGGAAGGTGTCCTGGCGCGGATCGGAGTTGAAGCGCTCCACTAAGCCCTGGCGCGCGCCTGCCGGCGTCTCGCCGTCCAGACGCAACCACGTGACCCCGCGCTGCTCCAGGTAATGGCCCAGCAGATCGAGCATGGTGGTAAGCTGGCTGAAGATCAGCGCGCGATGGCCGCCCTCCCGGCACTGCTGGAGCAATTCCCCAAGCGCCTCGAACTTGCCGCTGCGTCTCTCAAAACCGGGCAAGGGCCTGGCAATGTGCTGCCGGCCGGCGTTCTTGGGCAGGCACACCAGGTCGGCATGATTGCAGATGCCGCGCAGCGCTGTCAGTGCCGCCAGGATCGCCGCGCGCGAACGCCCCGCGCCCTTTGCAGCGACCTCCTGCACCGCCCTCTGGGCTTCCGCCGAATCCGCGAAGGCGCGGTACAGGGCGGCTTGTTCGGGGCTGAGCGGGCAGAAAATGTCGTTCTCGATCTTGGGCGGCAGCTCGCCGGCCACGTCGGCCTTGAGGCGCCGCAGGACGAAGGGCCGGAGGTGTTGCCGCAGTTCCTCCAGGGCTTGCTCCCCTTCCGCCTGCTCCTCATCTGTCTCCGCGGCCCCGGACTGGAGCTTGCCAATCGGCTCCTCCCACCTTTCCCTGAACTCCCCCTGCCGTCCCAGGAAACCGGGCATGAGAAAGTCGAAGAGCGACCACAATTCCGCCAGCCGGTTCTGGATGGGCGTGCCGGTCAACGCCAGCCGGTGCTGCGCGGGAATGGTCTTGAGGGCCTTGGTGGTCGCGGCGGCCGAGTTCTTGATGAAGTGCGCCTCGTCCAGAATCACGCAGCGCCATTCGATGCCGCGCAACAGGGACACGTCGTTGCGCACCGTGGCATAGGTGCCCAGCACCACGTCGTACTCGTGCGCCTGCCGCCGCAAGCGGTCCCGCTGCCCGGCGGAACCGCGATAGGCCAGGACCCGCAGCCCCGGGCTGAACTTGAATGCTTCGGCACGCCAGTTGTCGAGCAGCGACGTGGGCGCCACGACTAACGAGGGCGCCGGCCCCCGCGCGGCTTTCATCCAGGTCAACACGGCGATGGCCTGTGCGGTCTTGCCCAAACCCATGTCGTCCGCCAGAATGCCATTCAACCCGTAACGGGCCAGGAACACGAGCCACTCGAACCCTTGCCGCTGGTACGGTCGCAACTCCAGCGCCAACCCCTGCGGCAGCGGCTCGGCCTCGATCCGCTCAAAGCCGCGCAACTTGTCCAGGAACTTGCGGTAGCGCGCCGCGTGAATGGCGCTGCCTTCGAGGCTGAACAGCCCCGACACTCGTTCACGCGCGGCGGGCTTGAAGCGGTAGCGCGTCCGCCCATCCCGGCCGCAGCAGCGGACCACGCCGCTCTTCCGGACCTTCTCATCCAGCTTCCGCAGCGCGGCACGGTCCACCTTGATCCACGCTTTGCCTTTACGGAACCATTTCCGGCCCTGGGCGACCAGGCTGCGGAGTTCTTCTTCGCTGAGCAGTTCCCCGCCGCAGTCGAATTGCGCGTCGAAGGCAAACCACGTGTCCGCGCCGCCTTCTTCGACGTCCAGGCGCAATTGCAGGGCCGCGAGCTCGTCCTTGACCTGGTGCGCGCCCCTGACGGCCTCAGCGACATAGACGTTCCAGGGAGTCTGCACGTCCGCCGTGGCCTTGCGTGCCCAGGCCAGCAATTCCGGTATCTTCTCCCCCAGCGCCTCCCCCGCTCCCCCCCGCAACACTTCCAGCCCGCCCAGCGTCTTGCGCGCGTCCGTGACTGCCTGGCGCTCCGCACGCACGAAAACGTTGCCGCGCCGCAGATAGCGTGCTCCCTTCGCGGCTGCGGCGAGGATCTCCACCGGTTCGATGCGCTCCCCGGGCGCTTCCGCCACCTCGAAGAACCAGCGCGCGCACACGGCGGCTATGGCGCAATCCTCCCGGATTGCGTCCGTGCCCCTTGCCGCAATCCAGGAGGATTGCGGCACATCCGCCGCGGGCTCCACTGCCACGGCCGGCTTCAGGCGCCCGCACACGCGCGCGGCCTCAACTTCCGGCGCAATCGCGGCGCCCCCTGTCTTGAAGCACAGCAGTTCCGCCAGCAGGAAATCAGCGATGGCGTCGCCTGAGAGCTTGCGCTCTTCAGGCGCCCCGCAGTCCGCGCTCGAGTCCGGCAAGCGGAAAAGGCGCCCCGCAAAGCGCACCCACGCCCCTTGCCGCTCAGCCAGCGCCGCCGCGGGAACAACTTGTCCGTCCGGAGTATGGAACCTCGAATGGATACACAGATCCCCCGCCCCATCAAAATAAATGTTCGTCCTCCTGCACAATGCTTCCACGGAAACGTTCAGCCCCGCCAGCCGTTCGTCCACGCGGACCGTCAGGAGACCTTCTCGCGCGGCCACCTGCGCACGGTAAAGCAGTTCGAGCGCCTCCACGCCGCTATAGCCGCCAGCCGTGCCACACAGGAGCGCCTGGAACTGCGGATCATTCGGCACTTGGACAGAGGGGGCCACACAGTCCTCGAAGACCCAATAGGCTGCCGCGCGGACCAACGGGTTCCCGAGCGCCCGGCCGGTCTCGGGGCAGTAGAAACGTGCACGGGCAACCATACGTACCGCAGGCGTCTCGCCTGCCTGTAGCGCAGACTTCCAGTCTGCCGTGTCGCCGGCTTCCAGCCTGCAGACCTCTCTTTGCTGCTCAAGCCGCTCCTGCTCATTCACAGTCTGCCGGCTGGAAGCCGGCGACACAGCAGGTTGGAAACCTGCGCTACAGAACCGGTCATGCGCCCCCATCGGTAACGCAGGCGTCGCGCCCAGCGCAAACTCAATAACCACTTCCGGCGGCGCGGCGAGTACGTCCACCTGCGCCACGCGCGCCGCCTCACTGTATCCGCACGCAGGCGAGTGCTGCCGCAACAAGGCCAGGACCGCAGCGAAATCGTGCGGACCCACCATGTACACGCCGGGTTCCACCTCGTGCTGCGCCAGCAGAGTTCTCAGCAGCAGGGTGTCCAGAGGATCGCTGCTGAGACGCTTCGCGCCGCGCCAGAACGCCCCGTCATCGAAGCGTAATCCCGATAACGGGATCGCTCCCTCCGGCAGCCGGGCGTGAACGGACACTTTCAGCGCGGGCCAGGGCTCGGCCTCGCCAACCCTGATTTCCCAGCCGGGACTTCTCACCGCGGAGGACGCAGAGAAACGCAGAGGGGGTCGTTCAAGAGAATTTACTGTTGTTTCCAATGTCTCTTTCCTCTGCGCGCGCTGGGATGTCCGATGGGAGTTATGGGAAGCAGGGGAGTTATGCCATGACACAACACGCGCGGGCATGTCTCTGGCCACCCGCCACCCGCCACACGTCACCCACCACGCGTCACCCGTCACACGTCAGTGACCTTTCTTCCCCTTGTATGTATCGTCAAGAGCGTCTGTGCGCGAGTAGAGTAATGTGGCGCAAGCCTCCGGCTTGCGACGCAATCCGGAGGATTGCGCTACGCAACCGCGCGTAGTATATACTGGAAGACGCAGCACGGGCAGCTTGTCCGTGCTGGCGTCAAGGGGCGCACGCCGCTTGGGGAGATTCGCGGTGAAACCGCGGACGATAACTTGGCTTCTGCTAACCGGCCTGCTGACGTTTCTGCTGGTGCAGGTGTATTGGCGCAAGCCGGTTTCAGGCACACCCAAGACAAGAAGACCTGCCGCCATCATCCCGCCAGGCAACCGGCGGCCACCCCTGCACGTTGCGCCACCAGCCGCGGCCACCATGCCCTCTGCGTCCGAGCCTGCGCCATGCGTGCCGGCGAATCCCGGCGAACTGAAGTTTGCAGATGATGCGGCCAGCAAGCATGGCGCATTCTGGCTGGAGCAGCCCCTGGAATGGACCGGCGCACCCAATGCGCATCTGTTCGACTTGTACCTGGCTCTGGATCAGCAGACGCAATCCGGCCTCCGTGTGCGTTTGAAGGGCGACGAACTGGCGTTGGAGCAGGGCGGCACGGCAGCGCTTGCCGCTGCGAAAGTCTCGGCCCACGCCTCACTAGCCCGGCCTCTTACGGGGAGCACTGTACTGGGTGTGCTGTGGTCCAGGGGCGAGCTGAGTGCCTGGCTGGGCGCGCAAGAGGTCTTGCACTGGAAACCCGAAGACACCTCAGGCACGGGCCGGCGAGACGCCGGCGCTCCCAGCTTCAACGGGCCGAGCGCCGTACACGTCTTCAGCCCTGGACTGCGTCTGGGGGCCGGCCGCACGCTTGATCTGGGCGCGATCCATTTTGACGACACCTTCATGCGCAATACTGCTGACGGCGCCTGGTCTCCGTTCTCAGGCAAGTGGGAGCTTACCGGGATGGCCTTCCCCGAGCGGAGTGCGAACCCCTTCTCACTGCGGGCCAGCTTCGGCTTCGAGCAGCCTGTGGATGACAAACTCTATGCGGGCCGCACCCACGCCCAGGATTACGGTCTGGGGATCATGATCTCGGGATACGAAGGCACTTTGCACGTGTGCCGGATCACCGGCGGCGGTCCAGCCGCCCGTGCCGGCTTGGGCGAAGACGATATTTTCTTGAGCATTGACGGTATTTCGGTTGATAATTTCGATCATCACCAGCTTATGGCGCTCCTCCTGGGCCGCTTTGGCGCCGAGGTGCGGCTGCGCATGCTGCGTCCGGGCGAAGGGCAGCCGCGGGAGGTCTGCATCACGCGCGAGCACTTCAAGTGGGGCACGCCGGCCGAAGGCATTCCCATTCCGCCAGTCCGCGAACCGGGGCAGTTGGGCGCCGACGAGGTGGCGCTGATCGCGGCCGGCGAAGCCGGCTGGAGCAACTACGCTGCGGAGGTGGCCGTCAAGCCGCTGGGGTCCGGTGGCATGGGCTTGGCCATCGCGGTTTTGTCGCCTCAGGATTATCTTCTTTTCCGCTGGCGCGGTCCGGACTGGCAGCGCACCGTCCCAGCCGGCCAGCCGGTTGCCACACCGCCCGGCAAGCTTCCGCCCTTCAGCCTACCCTTGCAAAAGGGCGAGGCAGGAGCGGGCCGGCCGGGCACGGACAGGTTGCAGTTGGTCCGGGTCTCAGGCGGCAAGGAGACTGTATTGCAGGAACTCGCCGCGGGCTACCGCCCTTATGAGTTCTACAGGCTGGCAATGGACTGGAGTGGCGATGCGGTGGCCTGCTCGGTGGACGGCAACCAGGTCTTCGCCGCCAGCGTGCCGGACCTGAAACGCGGCCAGATTGCGCTCTACGCGCTCAAAGGCGATCCCGTTTTTTTTGACGACGTGCGCGTCTATGCCGACAGGAAAGCTCTTGCGGCCGCGCACCACCCGGAACAGATGGTCAACCAGATTTTCGCCAACGAAGAAGACATGCAAGTCTGGGCCAACCCGGCGCAGGAATGGGACCGCGACCTCAAGACCGGCTGGGCCGTCCACAAGGCCCGCTTCCCCGGCGAACAGGCGGTGGTTTTGAACAAGCCGCGTTTCACGGAACTGACCGTGGCACTGGATTGCTCGGACGATCCGGAGAAAAGTTGGGGGCAGTTTTCCATTAAGGACGGGCTGGCATGCCTCAGAGGTTTCAATTGCCAATCAGCCGACGCACAGGTTGGCCGCGGGCCTTTTCAGCGCATTGTTGTTCGCAACGCAGAGCGGGCAGAAGCGGACGTTGACGGTGTCCGCCTCTCTCCTCCTGTGGACAAGAGTCCAAAGAAACTGCCCGCCTTTCGCGGTGATAGTATCGCCATCCGCGGCTTGAAAAACCTGGGCGACCCCAACGCCGTCCACGTCTCTTCGTCCAACGTCCTGGAGTACACATTCGATGCCGCGCCCGTGGACTGGAAAGTTGCCTGCGGACGCTGGGGGCTGTTGAATAAATGGATTTGCGACCCGCGCTGGTCCTGGTTTGGCGGGCGCACCAAGTCACTGGCCGCGCTGTGGAATAAGTTTGTTTTCTCCGGCGACATCACGGTGGACGGCCACGTGGCCTTGATGATGCAGCAGGAGGACCCGCCCTATGAGCGGCCCGGCGACTACAACATCGCCATCTGCGGCGACGGGGTGAATCTCGATTCCGGCTACACGCTCGTTTTTGCCGGCGACAACAACAGTTGGACGCGCTTGTACCGCAAGGGGAAGATGGTGGCCGAATCCACCCAGGAAGAGCACCGCCTCTTCAGCGACAAGATCCACCACCCCGACAAGCCGCAGTTGCACCAGCGCTGGTTCCACTTGAAGCTCGAGAAACGCGGCCCCACGGTCTCTTTCTACCGCGACGACGCGCTGGCTTTCAGCTTCACGGACCCGGAGCCGCTCCAGGAGGGCCGAGTGGCGTTCTGGACGCTGGACAACGGTTTCCTGCTTTCCCGCGTGCGCATCGCACACGAAACCTTGAAGCCCGGGCCCTTCGAACCGCGGCGTGCAAACCTCTACGACGATGGGCGCGTCATCAATATGTTCGATGGCGAAGTCTACACCGCGGTCGCGCCGCAGGCCCTGCCCGGCGCCATCCAGGCGGCGCTGGCCGCGCCCCCAAATGCCTTCCAGCCCGCGGATGCCGATGTGGTGCAGGCGTCCTCGCCTGCAAGTGTGGGGCAGGCGTCCTCGCCTGCCGACAGGGCCGCAATCCCGGCGTACCGCGTGCTCAACACCATAGGCGGAGGCCCTTTCGCTTTGCAGTGGAAGAACTTGTCCGTGGACGCGGAAGCGCGCAGCGTCCTGCGCTTCGCCTATTGCATCGAGCCCGGCGCCAACGTGGACCTGTATCTGCTCGACATCTCCACTAACAGGCCCTTTGACCCGCGCCGCAACGGCGCCTACCGCGTGCGCCTGACCGGGCCTCGGGAAAGCGACGAGTTCACGCCGCTGGCGGGGGAGATCCCAAACGTGAAGGCCGACGGGCGCTGGCACGCCGTGCAATACGACTTGAACCCGTCCTGGCGGGCCCTGTGGCAGCAGCGCGGCTACAAGCGCCCGCGCACCTATCCGGTCTTGCGGCCAATGATCGGCAACCTGGCCAATCAAGGCTATCTGCTGGCGGGGCTGAACGGCAACCACGCGGGCGCAGCCTACTCGATCAGCGACATCCAGACGTTCTCGCCCAGGGAAACCAGTTCGGCGGCCCCAAGCGTGCAGAGCGTCATCTGGCCTTTCGACCCCGCGGGCGATGGCCGCTCCGTGGCAGTGGTTTTCGGCGGCGGGGGCAGCGCGGGCATTATGGATGAGTCGCTGCAAGCCGAGCTGAATGGCGTCGCCGTGCCGCGCGAGCTTGTGGCGTTCGACCACTTGAGGCAGACCTTGAGAGTGGACTTGGCCGGGTTCAACCTGCCGCCCCTGCCGGCCGCGCCCAAGCTCAACCTGAAACTGCCGGTCTTCCAGGACCGTGCGCGCAACTTCTCCGCCGGGCCGTTCAGCGCTTCATACACCTTCGACCCCGAAAAAGCCCTCCAGGCCGCCAAGCCGGCCGCGGCACCTGTGGTCACCTTCGAGTTTGCGGGCGGCGGTGACGTGGTTCCCTCCGGCACAGCGTTGAGGCTCTCTGAGGTCTCGCCACTCTCACCCATCGCACGGCTGCAGGAGAGCAGCGACGCCCCGCCTTGGGCGCCTTATGGGCGGCAGCGCAGC